>NZ_QSTX01000017.1:0-41732 GCF_003438785.1 Collinsella sp. OM06-18AC | reverse complement strand
AAAGAAAGCCTCCCATTTCTCATGTCCAAGAAATGGGAGGCAGTTCAAAGCTACCGACCGGGCAAATCGTAGGCAATATGGTTGCTGTCGAGCAGCTGCTCAGCTTAGCCCAGCAGGCTTAAGCCCACGGAGACAAACGCCAGAATAACGCCGACGATGGACTCGCCGCCCAGCAGGCCGCTGGCAACGACCAGGCCCTGTTCCTGGAAGGCGGCGTCCTTGGCAGCCCTCTCCTCGTTAGAAAGACCAGCGGTGGCGTCGCGGTGGGCGGACCACTTGTCGTAGGCGAGCTTGACGCAGGAGCCCAGGAATGCCGTGAGTGACATGTAGAACGGCAGGTACACGCCCAGGCCGATCATCATGGCCGGAATGCCGAGCCAGTACATGACGATGCCGGCGATAAAGCCGCCAACGAACCACGGCACGCTCGGGATGCCCGAGACCATGGTGGCGACAACACTTGCCTGCGCGGCAACAAAGCTCTTGTCGGGGCCAAAGGCGTCCGGGCCATAGGCGGTGACGAGCGCGACCATGACGGCTGCGGCGACCAGGGCGCCCACGATGCCGCCAATGGCTTGGCCGATCCACTGCGCACGCGGGTTGGTGCCCAGCACGGCGCCAGCCTTAAAGTCGTTCATGACGTCGCCCGCAAGGCCGCACGCTACGGCCACGATGCCGGCGATAAAGAACAGCTTGACCTGAGCGAGCTGCGCGAAGGCGGCAACGATGAGCATGACGATGAGGCCAAAGATCTCCATGGGGTCGATGCCCGTCTGGCCGCAGCTCTGCGCACTCATGATGGTGGTGACAAAGGTGAACAGCGTGACGATGACGGCCGGAACGGGGCCAAGGTCGAGCACGATGGCGATGATCACGGCGATGGCGGCAGCGCCCAGGCCGATGATACCGGCGTCGAGCTTAAGGGAACCCGAGATGAGCGACTGCTCGTCGGTGTCGGTGGAGCTGTCGGCGGCGAGGCCGCGGACGATACCGGCGACCTGCGGCAGGATGTCCTTGAGGACGACGGCGACACCAAAGCCCATCATGAGGCCCATACCCAGGGACTTGACGATGCCCTGCGCAGTCACAACGTCGAACAGACCGGCAGCGGTGCCGCCCACAATGATGCCAAAGTTGCCCAGCAGGGCGCCGGCAAACCAGAAGGCGACGGGGGCGAAGCCCACGAGGAAGCCGACGGAGAGCAGCATGGGCGAGTTGTAGATACCAAAGGTCACGCCGGGAATGTTGAGCGTGCACAGCATGCTGGGCACAATGCCCAGGGCGTCGCGCAGCACGCTATAGATGCCGGCGATGGCCATGGAGCCAAAGAGCTGCTTGCCGGTCTTGCCGCCGGCCTCGGTCGCGCGCAGGGTCTGAGCTGCGGCGTTGCCAGTGGGGAACTCAAGCGCGGCGTCCACGATAAAGTGACGGTGGATGAGTGCCGTGGCCAACAGGCCCAGGATAGTGCCGGCGAGTGCCACGATAAACATGTCGAGCCAGCTGATCTGGTTGGCATAGCCCAGCATCCAGGCGCCCGGGATGGTAAACGCCAGACCGCCGGCGACCATGGCGCCTGCGGACATGATGGTGTGGGTGACGTTTGCCTCGTTGAGGCTGGCGTTGCCCATGAGCTTAAGGAAGAACAGCGAGATGACGGCAGCGAAGACGATTGGCCAGGGGAGTGCGCCCATCTTGAGGGCGGTGTAGGCCGAGCTTGCCGTGATGATCACGCAGCCAAGGACGCCGATGACGACGCCGCGCAGCGTGAGTTGCCCGCGCATCGAAGCGCGGTTCGAGGGATTGCTCATATAAAACTCCTTTGCGTATATCCGCTTCCCCCGGGAGCGCCGTTACGGATACGGCGCGGGAAGTCGGGTTACCAAGGGCCGCCGCGTGAGCTCGCAAACGACCGCGCACCAGTATAGCCGCAAGCTAGTCATTTTGGGATGACTGGTTTAGGTAGGCGATATACTGCTGGACAGACGAAAGGAGTGCCGACGATGCTTAATGGGTGCGCATATATATTGACGGTCGACGTGGGCAACACGTTCATTCGCTTTGGCCTGTTTGCCGAGGATTCGGCCGCGGCACAGGAATGCCCGCTTGCGACGTGCGAGATCACGACGCCGTCGAGCATTACGGCCGACGAAGCGCGTATGCGTCTCGCTCAAGTCATGGCCGCGCTGGCGGCCGATGCGGGCATGCCCGGCGCGCTCGTTCCCGCAGCTGCAGTCCTGAGTTGCGTGGTGCCGGCGCTCGAGCGTCCGTGGAAGGCGGCACTTTTTCGCACCTGCACGGGGCGCGTGCTCACCGTGGGGCCGGGCCTCAAGACCGGCATGCCCGTCCGCTACGACGACCCGGCCGAGATCGGCCCCGACCGCATTGCCGACGCCGTGGCGGCCCGTGCCGTCTACGGCTCTCCGTGCATCGTGATCGACTTGGGTACCACGACCAATATCGAGGTCATCGACGCGCGCGGCACCTTTGTGGGCGGCGTCATCGCGCCGGGTCTGGCGCTTGGCGCCCGCTCGCTCTCGGCCGCTGCGGCGCGCCTACCCCAGGTTGAGCCCTCGGCACCCACGCATGTCATCGGCCGCAACACGCGCGAGGCGATGCGCTCGGGCGTGGTCTTGGGCGAGGTGGCCCGCATCGACGGTATGCTCGACATGGTGCTTGCCGAGATGCGTGCGACCAAGGCCGCGGGGGAGGGCGACGTGCCCATCGTCATTACCGGCGACGATGCCGAGGCACTCGCGTCGCTGGTCGGCCACAGCCTGACGGTAGATGATGCACTGACGCTGCGGGGTCTCGCCGAGCTCTACCGCATCAACCAAAAGCCCCGCCGCGTGTAAAAGTGAGGGCGCCGGTGGGACAAACGCCCCCACCTTTCACCTGCTACAATGGGTCAAACTATTGCGATTACGGAGGTGTCTGCCATGTCGGACGATCTTCATCAAACTTCGTCAGGCAAGCGCCTGGACGTCATTAGCTGGGACGAGTTCTTTATGAGCGTGGCCATCGCCGCGCAGCGCCGCAGCAAGGACCCCAACACGCAGGTGGGTGCGTGCATCGCCAGCACCAACCACCGTATCCTTTCGGTGGGCTACAACGGTACACCCTCGGCGCTCAACGACGACTTTTTCCCGTGGGGTACGAGCGATGATCCGCTGCAGGACAAGCACAACTACGTGGTCCATGCCGAGGCAAACGCCGTGCTCAACTACCGTGGCTCACTCAAGGATCTCGAGGGTTCCACGGTCTATGTCACGCTGTTCCCGTGCCACGATTGTGCCAAGATCCTGGCGCAGGTGGGTGTAGGCGAGGTCGTCTATCTGGACAACAAGTACGCCGACACCGACGACGGCCGCATCAGCCGCCGCATTCTCGACTCCTGCGGTATTAGCTACCGCCAGGTTATCGTCGATGTTCACATCGGTACCGAGGGGCAGGCTCAGCAGTAGCGCGTGACAATGCCAGCTGGTAACAACAGGCAGCTAAAAGATCCCCGTCCCAAATTGACTGCTCGTGAAAGTCGTGTCCGCGCGCATGGATGGCTCGTGAGCGGGTACATGGCTGTAGTAACATAGCCCCTGTCCGCGGGCGTGCCCGCGTTATTGTGAGAAAGGAGCCCCTGTGGCTGTTAACGAAGAGCTGCTTAAGAAGGTTCTTGAAGAGATTCGCCCCAACCTGCAGGCCGACGGCGGCGATATGGAGTATGTGGGTGTTGACGACGAGGGCGTCGTCAAACTGGAGCTGCAGGGTGCCTGCGCCGGCTGCCCTATGAGCGCGCTGACCCTGTCCATGGGTATCGAGCGTATCCTCAAGGAGCATGTGCCCGGCGTTACCCGTGTCGAGCAGGTTAATGCCTCCGGCGAGACCGACGACCTGTACGACGAGTACGCGCCGTTCTAAGATGCGAAAGCTGCGGACGGCATACTCCGCATAGACGTTACGCCCAAATATGCGGCTGCGAGCGCAAGGCCCGCGGCCGCATTTGTATGTAGGGAGTAGGAGGGTCGACATGCTCAACGACTTCTACCATATGCTTGATCCCGTCGCGATTTCGGCGGGGCCCATCACGATTTACTGGTATGGTCTGGCCTATGTGGTCGGAGCTCTGCTCACGGCGGTCGTCATGTATCGCACGCAGCGTCGCTGGGGCTTTAGCATCACGATTGACGACCTGACGAGCGTCGTGGTCGGTGTGGTCTTTGGCCTTATCATCGGCGCCCGCCTGTTCTACGTCATCTTTTACGGCGACGGCTACTACTGGGCACATCCGCTCG
This sequence comes from Collinsella sp. OM06-18AC, assembly GCF_003438785.1. Lineage (NCBI taxonomy): Bacteria > Bacillati > Actinomycetota > Coriobacteriia > Coriobacteriales > Coriobacteriaceae > Collinsella > Collinsella sp. OM06-18AC. The sequence continues at coordinate 37,446 of NZ_QSTX01000017.1, read as the reverse complement.
AGATCTTTGCCACCAACGAAGGCGGCATGAGCTTCCACGGTGGCCTGGTCGGCGGCATTATCGGCGGCATCATCGTTTGCCGCATGTATAAGCTCGACGCATGGACTCTGGCAGACCTTGCTGTCATCGGCGCGCCGCTGGCCTTGTGTCTGGGCCGTTGTGCCAACTTTGTCAACGGTGAGCTGTGGGGCAAGCCGACCGATCTGCCCTGGGGTGTAGTCTTTGGCGGGACTGCGGGCGATATGCCGCGTCACCCCTCCCAACTCTACGAGGCATTTCTTGAGGGCATTGTGCTCTTCTGCATCCTGCAGGTGCTCAGCCGCAAAAAGCCGTTGCTGCCCCAGGGCACGTTTATGGGCGTGTTTGTGATGGGTTACGGCATCGTCCGCTTCCTCGTCGAGTTCGTGCGCGTGCCCGATGCCCAGCTGGGCTATCTGCTGGGCGGCGTCATCACGATGGGTCAGCTGCTGAGCCTTCCGCTCGTGATTGCGGGCCTGGCGCTCGTCATCTTTGCCCTCCGCCGCAACCGTCCCCAGCGCATCTACCTCGACTCCTAACCACCACAAAGGGGACAGGCACTTTTGTGGTGGTTTGCTGGGCAACGATGACAGAACCGTAACGTTTCCCCAGATAAAACCTGCCAAAATAAACCTGTCCCTTTTTGGCAGGTTTCTAGAAAGGCTCTTTGGACTGTGAAGGATTCCGATCTCTCCACAACGGCTGCGCGCGACGCGGCCCGCATCGTCTGGTTTAAGCGCTACCCCGCCAAGCAGACGCTCATCGCATTTCTGCTCGCGCTGTTGGCGACCACGGCGTTTTCCATCGATCCCGCCCCGGTGTCGAGCAACGCAGTCTTGGCGATTGACCCCAAAGCCTCGGGCATGCTGTACGTGTGCTACGAGGTGCTCCTCTCGTTTGCCGGCCATACCGACGCGGTCATGCTGCTTGCGCTTGCCTGCCTGCTCACGCTGCCGTTTCGCTACGTATTCTTTGGCCGTGGCGACACCTGGCGCCCGTCGATCATTCTGCCGTCGCTGTTTTTCGCCATCTGCATGGTGTTCGGCCGCAGCTACGACCTCACCGACTCGGCCGAGATTGTTCTTGGCGACAAGGCCCGCATCATCTGTGCCTGGATTGGCGGCGCGGGCTGGATGCTCTTGGCGATCGTTGCCTTCTACCTGGCTTTTGAGTGTCTAGATTGGCTGAGCTCTCGGCGCATTCCGTTTTCCGAAGCGCACTTTGGCCGCGTATGGCGTGTGGCTCACGCCGTGCTCTCGGCCCATCCCTTTGCCGGGCCCTTCCTGGTGCTTATGATCGCCTGGGCGCCCACGCTCATCGCTTCGCTGCCCGGCCTTTTTATGGGAGATACGGGTGCGCAGATTCGCCAGTGGTTCAACTATCCCAACGGCACGAGCGACTACCTGCGCCTACTCAACCCCAATGTCCTGCTCAACGGGCATCACCCGGTCGTGCACACGGCCATTATCGGCTCGTGCGTTCAACTGGGGCTTTCGGTCTTTAACAGCGCCAATGCGGGGCTTGCCATCTACACCTGCGCTCAGTTCGTCATTACGGCCGCCTGCATGGCCTATTCCGTCTCGTCGCTGCGCAAACTGGGCGTGAGCCTGCCGGTCCGCGGCGTGATCTTGCTGTTCTTTGTGTTTATGCCCATGTTCTCTAACTACGCGGCCCTGCTCACCAAAGACGTGCTCTTTGCCGACGCGTTTTTGGTGCTGTTGGTGCAGACCGTGAAGCTCGTGGCCTGCGGCCTGCCCCGTCGCGATGCCAATGCCGAGCGTGCGGGCGAGAAGGCCCCCGTGCTCTTTGCGCGCCATGACTGGCTGTTGTTTGCGCTTGCTGCCATGGGTTCCACGTTTTTGCGCAATGGAGGCCTGGTGTTTCCGCTGGCGGCGTGTATGATCGCGGCGGCGTTTTGCGCATGGGATGTACATGTCGCTCGTCGTGCGGCTAAGCAGACGGGCACCGCGGTCTCATGCGTCACGCCGCGATTCCGCTGGGTTGGCGTCCTCGCGGTGCTCGCGCTCTGCCTTGCCTCTAATATGTACTTCACCAAGGTCTTTATGCCGGCGCACGACATCACGCCCGGCTCCAAGCGCGAAATTCTCTCGATTCCGTTCCAGCAGACGGCTCGTTTCGTTCAAAAGCACGATGGCCTCAACTCGGGTGTCAACCCCACGGTAAAGGAGGACGGCACCATCGTGGAGGCGCCCTGCGACGGTTTGGTGACCGACGAGGAGCGCGTCGTGATCGATCGCGTGCTCAAGTACGAGAACCTGGGCCGCCGCTACAACCCTGACAAGTCCGATGCCGTCAAGAACTGCTTTAACGAGTACGCCTCGCAGGAGGACATCAAGGCCTATTTTGAGGTCTGGGCGCAGATGTTCAAAAAGGATCCCGAGTGCTATATCTCGGCGCTCATCAATAACTATTACGGCTACTTTTATCCGAGTGCCCGCGATGCCTGGGTCTACAGCACGGCGCGTAGTGCCGAGATCATGGCGCGTCCCGACAACCTCAAGTACTTCGACTTCCATCCGGTTGACAGCAACGTGGTGCGCTGGTGTGACCACCTGATCAATCTGTACCGTGTGGCGGTGCAGCGCATCCCGTTTATTTCGCTCACCATGAGCTCGGCCACCTATGTGTGGATCATGATTGCCGTGGTGGTCTACCTGCTGCGTCGTCATTCATGGCGTGCGCTGGCGATCTGGGTGCCGCTGTTGGGCGTGCTCGCCGTGTGCCTGATTGGTCCGTGCAACGGCTCGACCTACATGCGCTACCTGTATCCGGTCATCGCCTGCATGCCCTTCGCCATCGGCGCCACCGTCACCCGCAGCGACTTCCTCTGGTCCTAACTTGGTGCATTGGGGTCAGGTTTCTTTGCACCAAAGGGGACATCATCACGACGCCTTCATTTTGGGGTTTATCTCGCAGGCTAGTAGGTATATCATAACGACGTTTGTTTATATTGCCCGAGCATCTGCGCTGGGCTTTAGGTCGAAACCGATAGGAGACACGTATGTCCGGACACTCTAAGTGGGCCACAACCAAGCATCGTAAGGGCGCGCAGGACGCCAAGCGTTCCGCCCTCTTCTCCAAGCTCAGCCGCAACATCACCGTTGCTGCCCGTCTCGGCGGTGACCCGCTGCCCGAGAACAACGCCAGCCTCGCCGCTGCCGTTGCCAAGGCCAAGGCTCAGTCCATGCCTAAGGACAAGATCAAGTCCGCTATCGACAAGGCTTTTGGTTCGGGTGCTGACGCCGCCGTCTACGAGAACATCGTGTACGAGGGCTACGGTCCCGCCGGTGTCGCCGTCTACGTCGACTGCCTGACCGACAACCGCAACCGTACCGCCGCTGATGTCCGTTCCGCCTTCTCCCACGCTGGTGGCAACCTGGGCACCTCCGGCTCCGTCGCCTTCCAGTTTGAGCGCAAGGGCCAGATTGTCGTCGCCAAGGAGATCCTGGACGAGAACGCCAAGAAGGAGACCATGATCGCCAACGGTGCTGCCGGTGACGAGGATGAGTTCATGATGGCCATCGCCGAGGCCGGTGGCGAGGACTACGAGGATGCCGGCGAGGAGTGGATCGTCTGGACTGCTGCCAACGACGTCATGGCTGTCTCCAAGGCGCTCGAGGAGCAGGGCGTCCAGGTCAAGGGTTCCGAGACCACCATGGTCCCGACCACCCCGACCGAGGTCTCTGGTACCGACGCCAAGAAGGTCCAGCGCCTCATCGACCGTCTTGAGGAGCTCGACGACGTCCAGGACGTCTACAGCACCATGGACATGACCGACGAGGTCATCGCTGCCCTCGAGGAGGAGTAGCGCCAGCACGGATTGAGCCGTGCATATCTGGGCATAATGAAGCGAGCATGCAAGCCTCGTGGAATAGATGAGCCGGATCCGCGTGCGTAGAGCACCGGACCCGGCTCTTTTATAATGATGCGAACCGTTCTGCATTTCGAGAGCCGAGATTTGAAGGGAGCGCCGCGTGCGCGTACTCAAACGAGCCCTAGCGATCGTGTATCTTGCCGCCACCATCGTGGCACTGGGTACGCTTGTCTGCCAGTTTTGGGGGCCGTATACGTATCGCTTTATGCTGCTGATGCGCGACCCCATGCCGCGCATCGTCGTGACGGCGTGCGCCGGCGTCGTGGCGATCGGCGTACTGCTGAGCTTTTTCCGCCTGATGTTCGCCCGTCGCGAACCGTCCTGCGTGCATCCGGCGGGGGAGCGCAATATCGAGGTTACCCTTGCGGCGCTTTCTTCGTGCGCCAGGGTTGCTGCCGAGCGCGACGACCGCGTGATGGTCGAGCATGTCGAGGCTCGCGTCCAAGGCCCCGACGATTCGCACGTCCGTTTTAAGGTCGAGGCTATCGCGCTTGACGATAAGGACGTGGCATCTCTGGCTACCGCGATGCAGCAGCGCATCGAAGAAGCCTGCGATACCATGCTCGGCGCGCCGGGTACGACCGCGCGCGTCCGTTTTTTGCCGTCCAAGACTACCGTCCAGACCGTGGAGGTTTCCGGTGAGTGATACCAATCAAGATAAGACCGCTCGTACGCCGCGCCTGACGATCGATCAGAACGCTATGCCGGCAGGCGAGTCCGCCGACACCAAGCCCGAGGCCGGCGAGCAGCACGACAGCGCCGCCAACGACTTTGACGAGGCCATGGGTCTCATCAAAGGTACGGGCGCTGCTATCTGGAGCTACGCCGTGCGCCACCCCAACACTACGCTCGGCGCCGTGGCAGGCTTTATCCTCGCCGTGCTGGTACTTACGTTGGGCCTGTGGGACACGCTCGTCATCGCATTCTTTGTGCTGATCGGCGCCGTGATCGGCCAGATTCGCGACGGCGAGAACGGTATCGTCAACTTCTTCGGCCGTCTGTTTAGCGGCCGCTAATATGTATTCGACTGTCGCATCCGCGGCAGGCATAAGGAGGAACCATGGCTTTTAACACGAAGGTCGATGTGACCGATACCGAGCTCGAGGAGAACGAAGCGGTCGTCGCCGAAGCCGAGGACGTGACGCTCGAGGACGAGGCTCTTGTCGAGGCCGAGTCCGATGAGGATGAGGACGACGAGGAGGCGGATGAGTCCGAGGACTCGCTGACCTATTCCAACGGCGTGATCGAGAAGATCGTTGCCATGGCCACCCGCGAGGTTCCGCACGTTCTGGGCATGAAGGGTAACCTCATGCACTTTGTGCAGGAGCAGTTTGGTGCCGAGAATCTGACCAAGGGCGTGACGGTCGAGGTCACCGACGATAATCGCGTGGTCGTCAACATCTCCGTCATCATCGAGTACGGCGCCTATGCGCCCGCGATCTTCGACGATGTTAAGGCACGTGTCACCGAGCGCCTTGCCGCGATGACCGGCCTTGAGGTGGCGGGCGTCAACCTGCGCATCGAGGATGTCATCACCCCCGAGGAGTACGAGCACCGCACCAGCCAGCACGAATAACCTTCCAAAAAGGGACAGGTTTGTTTTGGCAGGTTTTATCTGCGAAAACATTAAACGGCCGACCGCGCAAGCAAAAGCGTGGCCGGCCGTTTTTGTACGCTCCCGATATAGTCATACCGCTCGTCTAACTAAGGGTTGCAATCCCCACGTTCCGCGTTACTCTAATGGGCGCATTGTTTCCAAATTGTTAACGAGGGGTTGCCGTAATGGCCGACGAGCACGAAACAGAAAGCAAGGCATGGGCAATTGAGGCCGCTGCGGCAGAGGCGGCGTCGCGTGCTGCCGAGGAGGTGCATCGTCCTCCCGTAGTGCCGATGGAACGCGTGGTCGATCGCGATGTTATCGAGCGGGGCGAGCGCGCTGGTCGCAAGCGCAGCCAGGAGCCGGGCTTTCCGCGCTTTTTTGCCGAGCTCAATTTGGGCCTGATCCTCACGGCCTTTGCCATCGTCGCGTTTAAAACCCCTAATCACTTTGCTTTTGGCGGCACCTCGGGCGTGTCGGTCATTCTGTCCACGCTGTTCCCGACCCTGCCCGTCGGCGTCTTTATGTGGATTATCAATGCGGTCCTGGTCGTTCTGGGCTTTATCTTTTTGGAGCGCAAGGCAATTCTGTGGAGCGTCTTCGCCTCGTTTGCGCTTTCCGCCTATGTTTCGCTGTTTGAGCTCTTTATCCCGACCGATGTCTCGATGACGGGCGATATGTGGCTCGACCTGTGCTTTGCCGTGATTCTGCCGGCCCTCGGCAGCGCCATCGTCTTCGATATTGGCGCCTCGACGGGCGGCACGGACATCCTCGCCATGATTCTCAAACGCCGCACGACGCTTGAGATCGGCCGTGCGCTGCTGCTGGTCGATATCGGCATCGTGACCATCGCGGCCTTCTTGTACGGTCCGCGCGTCGGTCTGTACTGCGTGCTCGGCCTGTTTGCCAAGACGCTCGTGGTCGACAAGGCCATTGAGAGCATTCACCTGCGCAAAGTCTGCACGGTCATTTGTTCCGAGCCCCTTAAGGTCGAGGAGTTTATCGTCAAGCATCTCAACCGTACGGCGACTATCAGCCGCGGCTACGGTGCTTTCTCGGGCAAGTGCGTGACGGTGATTATGAGCGTGCTGAGTCGTCGCGAGGCCGTGCAACTGCGTCGCTACGCGCGCGAGATCGATCCGGGTGCCTTTATCACGATTGTCGACAGCTCCGAGATCGTCGGCAAGGGTTTCCGCGGAACGAACTAACGCGGTCGAGCTCATCAAACAATCGAATAGCGCCCTGCGCATTGCAAATGCGTCATGTTGGAGTATTTGTCCCCACATTGGGTGATAATGATGCCAAAGACATCGTTTGCGATCCAGATGGTTCGCTCAAGATACGAAGGGATGATCTCGATGTTCTGTTCGCAGTGTGGTGCCCCCATGGGCGATAACGACAAGTTCTGCGGCGCGTGTGGTGCCCCCAATGCCGGTGCCGCAGCCTCTGCCCCTCAGGGTCAGCCCCAGCAGTTTGTTCCGCAACCGCCCGTGGCGAATGCGTCCAAGGGCTGTGTGGCTCAGGCGTTTGAGGATATGACCAAGACTCCGGGCGTGCTGCAGCGCGTGTGCCAGATTGCCTTTTTACCGGCGCTGATTTGTGTTGTGTCGGTACTCGTGCTGTTTATTCCCGTTATTGGCGGCATTGCAGCTGCCATCGGCTTTTTGGCAGCTTGCATTGCGAGCGTGTGTGGTTCCGGCTTTGGTATTGAGTGGGGTCGAGATCTGTCGCTCAAGGTTGATGACGGTATGGATCGTCCACTCATGCGTTCCACGTCGTTTGGCCTCGGAGTCTTTTCGAGCGTTATCTCGGTCGTGCTCGAGGTTATTGCTGCCATTCCCGTTATCGGTGTAGTGCTTTCGCTGGTGGAGAGCGTGGTAATTGGCGCCGCGGGCTCGTATTCGTATTACGGCTCTTATGCACTCGAGGCAGCGCTGTTCGGCTCGCTTGGCCTGCTTGTCCTGGCTATGATTGCCACGGCGGTCTTGGGGGTCTTCTTTAAGATGTTCGCCGACATTGCCGTGATGCACTTTGCGGTGACCGGTCGTGTCGAGAGCGCGTTTTCGCTCGATAAGGTCTGGGCGGCCTTTAAGCACAACAAGACCAAACTGTTCTGCGCTTCGTTCCTTCCCGAGTTTTTGACGGGCCTGGTCGCCAACGTTGTCACCTGGATCCTGACGTTCGTCTTTGGCACCATTGCCTCTGTCGGTATGTATAGCTACTACTACCGTCCTACGGCTATTGAGGCGCTTGTTACCGGCGGTGGCATCACGCTCGTATTGTTCTTAGTGCTGACGGCGTTTGTCACGGTATTCCTCACGGTCTTTGGCAAGATGCTCAAGCACCGTGCCGTTGGCTATTGGGTTGCGCGCTACGCAAGCGAGTGGGCCGACGAGGACAAGGACGACGTCCTGACTTTTGTGCTGCCGTTTGAGAAGAAGTCTGCTCCGGCTGGTTTTAGCGCCGACGCAGCGCCCGTATCCGATTCCGCTGCGGCGCCGGCGCCTGCGCCCGAGCCCGAGCCCGCGCCCGTGCCTGAGCCTGAGCCTGAGCCCGCGCCCGTGCCTGAGCCCGAGCCCGAGCCCATGCCGGAACCGGAGCCCGAGCCTGCACCTGAGCCCGAGCCTGCGCCAAGCTCCGACGAGGACCCGCAGGACGAGTAACCCTGCCACCTGCCATTTGGGGACGGGGTAGAAACGGTAGAAATAGCGCTTGACAAATAAGCGGGGGCGGACGTGCCGAAGCGTCCGCCCCCGCTTTGATATCGCGATGCGGCTATGACTGCGAGATGGTCGTGGATCGACTACTCGTCGTGCTTCTCCTCGCGGCGGGCGGCGGCGCGAGCGTCGTGGATGCCCTTGATTGCGGCGTGTCGGGCGGTGCGGGCATCGTGCATGGCGTCGCGGGCCTCGGCGGCCGTGGCCTTGGCAGAGCGCAGTTTGGCTGCTAGGTCGGGATTGGTCTCGGCGACCGCGGCAATCGTGGGGCCGTCGAGCTCTTCTTGTGTGGGCTCGGCCAAAAAGTCGATGGCATATTGGGCGGCCACCATGGAGCCCTTGGCCAGTACCGACTCGTCAATCTTGTAGAAGCAAGAATGTTGGGCGTACGTGGCGCCAATCTGGGGGTTGCGCGTGCCAACAAAGGCGAGCACGCCCGGTACGCGGCGCAGGTACTCCGAAAAATCCTCACCCGAGAGTGTGCCGCGATAATGGCCTTGGCCGGTGGGGCCCAGGCATTTGATTACTGCCTGGCGGCAGCGCTCGCTCGAGGCGGCATCGTTTTCGACCTTGTAATTGGCGATGGTGTAGTCGGTGAGCTCTGCCTCGGCGCCCAAGGCGGCCGCGGTATGCTCCACGATGCGGCGCATGAGCTCCGGCATTTCCTCGTGGGTCGAATCTCCGTAGGTGCGCACCGTGCCGGCGAGGTAGGCCGTGCCGGCGATAACGTTGCGCGCGGTGCCGCCGTGCAGCTCGCCGACGGTAATGACGGCCGGCTCGTAGGGACTGATCTCGCGCGAAACGATGGTCTGCAGAGCGTTGACGATCTCGGCGGCAACCATAACGGCGTCGTGACCGCGCTGGGGCATGGCGCCGTGGCACGAGGTGCCGCGGACGTCGATGCGGAACCAGTCGGTATTGGCCATGCGCGGTCCGGGCTCGCAGCTCACGGTGCCGGCGTCGACCTCACTCCAGATGTGCGCGGCGTAGGCGCCATCGACGCCGTCGAGCACGCCCGTGCCGATCATGAGCTTGGCGCCCTGGCCGTTTTCCTCGCTGGGCTGGAAGACGATGCGGACTTCGCCGTGGATGTCGTCGGTCATATGGCGCAGGATTTGCAGCGTGCCGAGCATCATGGCGATGTGGCAGTCGTGGCCGCAGGCGTGCATGCAGCCCTCGTTGACGCTGGCAAACTCCTCGCCGGTCTGCTCGGTGACGGGCAGGGCGTCGATATCCGCGCGCAGCAGGATGCGGCGGCGCGGCGTGCCGTCCTCGTGGTAGGCATCCGACGCGGTACCGCGAAGCGTTGCCACCAAGCCGGTCTTGAGCGGACGCTCGTAGGGGATATTCATGGCGTCGAGCTGGTTGGCGATGTCGGAGGTCGTGCGCTCCTCGGCAAGGCTCAGCTCCGGGTGCTTATGGAAGTGCCGGCGCTGCTTGATGATATAGGGTTCAAACTCGGTAGCGATATCTTTGATGGCTGCGGTGACGTCGTCAGCCGCGCGAGCCTCGGTCGCCGCCATAATCTGCTGTGCCTTGGTCTTCGTCATGGTCGATTTGCTCCTTGCTGGTTTTTGCAAAATCGTACAGGCTCATTCCAGTATGCCACCTGCCACTTGGCCTGGCAAAGCTGCCGTTTGCCGCTTGGCATTTTGTAACCGAGACGGGGGAGTACACTCGGGGATGTTGAATTTCCTGCCAGAGATGGGGATGCCCATGCAACATATCGATCGGATTATCCGCTCCAAGAACGTCTTTACCGCGCAAGACGGCATCGATACCGCCCGCGAGCTGGCGATTGCCATCGCAGGCGACCGTATCGTCGCAGTCGGTGCGCCCGATGACGTGATTGCCGCCGCGCCTGCCGCCACGCCGGTTATCGACTACGGCGAGCAGTTTGTCTGCCCAGGTTTCCATGACGCTCATCTGCACTTCTTCCATACCTCGGTCGGCTCCTCGCCGTACATGCTCATGGATATGGGCACGTCCGAGGCGGCGCTGGTGCAACACGCGCTCGAGTTTTCCCAGGACCTGCCCGACGACGCTTGGGTTGTGACTCAGGGCTGGCGCGACTACCGTTGGGACCCGCCCGAGCATCCTACCAAGGCGTCGCTCGATGCGGCATTCCCCGATCGCCCCTGCGTTATGTATTCGGGCGACGGCCATACGCTGTGGCTCAACAGCCGCGCACTCGAGGCGCTCGGCGTCACGCGCGACAGCGAGCCGCCAGCGGGCGGTGGCTACGACAAGGACGCAAGCGGCGAGCTCACGGGCATTGCTCACGAGGCGGCTGCCATGCAGCTGCTACCGCGCTGCCTTGAGTGGCTGGGGGAGGATCGCATTGCAAGCGCTTACGCCGATCAAATGAGGCGTATGGCCGAGCAGGGCATCACCTCGATATGCGATATGTCGCTCATGCCCATGCCGGGCTGCGATTTTATCCGCGACGACGTCTACGACAAACTGCAGGCAGCCGGCAAGTTGGGCATCCGAGCCCATCTGTTCCCCACGCTGCTGGATGACCAGTTGCGCTTGGAAGAGCTGCAGACCCGCTACGCGAACAACGCGCTGCTCTCGGCGCCAGGCTTTAAGCAGTTCTTCGACGGCGTGTCGAGCGAACACACGGCATATCTCACCGAGCCCTATACCAATCCGCGCTTCCCGGGCGACCAGGGCCGTCTGACAGTTCCTGCCGAGCGCATGCGTAAGCTGGTTCTGGCGGCTGCGGAGCGCGGCCACACTGTGCGTATCCACGTTATCGGCGACGGTGCGATTCATGCCGCGCTGGATATCTTCGAGGAGGCCGCCGACCTGTACGGCCTGCCCCAGCACGGCCATAACACACTCGAGCATCTGGAGAACCTCCTGCCCGAGGACATCGACCGCCTGCGCAAGCTCAACGTGATTGCCTCGAGTCAGCCCTGTCACATTACGCTCGACCCGGGCGGCCCCGAGCGCGATTTGGGCATGGAGCGCAGCCGCATCATGTGGCCGTTTGCAACCTATAAGCAGCGCGGCATTCGCCAAGCCTTCGGTACTGACAGCCCTATCACGCCCGTTACCAGCATGAACGTGCTCTACACGGCTATCACGCGCCAAGACCCCAAAAGCCACTGGCCCGAGGGCGGCTGGCTGCCGAGCGAGCGCATCGATGCAGCAACAGCCCTGCGCAACTACACCCTGGGCAGCGCCTATGCAGCGGGCGACGAGCAAAACCTCGGCAGCCTAGAACCCGGCAAATACGCCGACCTGGTAGTCCTGGACCAAAACCTGCTCACCATCGACCCCCAAGAACTCCAAGCCACCAAAGTCCAAGCCACCTACCTAGCCGGCAACCTGATCTACGAGCGCTAGCCCCATACCCCACCCATAAGGGGCGCGTTTCTGCAACGTGCCCCTTTCTTGTTCGCACCATCTGCATCGCCATTTTGCTGCACTGACTTTTCTGAATGCCGGGCCTGAATTAGTTAACCTGGCTCCCTGGGCGGACCGGAGGGCATGAAGTTTGTCGCGAGTTCCGCACGCAAAGGAAAGCACTTAATGTGCTTTCCGTCTTGCGCAGGACTGTAGAGCAGCAAACTACATGCCCTCCGGTCCGCCCCGGGAGCCACCGTTAGGTTATCCCCCGGCATTCAGAAAATCTAAGTGCCAAAAAATAAGATTTTTTGACTCCGTGTTGTATAACCCGCCATTCGTGGGTACCATTCAACGCGTACGCAAACAAAAAGGGTTAACCCGCGCGGCATGACCGCGCGGCCCACAAAGGAGGAAACAAGCATGTCGTCTTTGAAGCCGCTTGCAGATCGCGTCTTGGTCAAGCCCGACGAGGCCGAGCAGAAGACCGCCTCTGGTCTGTACATCGCCAGCAACGCTCAGGAGAAGCCGCAGCGTGGCACCATCGTTGCCGTGGGCGCCGGCAAGGTCAACGACAAGGGTGAGCGCATCCCCATGGACGTCAAGGTCGGCGACGTTGTCATCTACGGTAAGTTCGGTGGCAACGAGGTCAAGGTCGACGGCGAGAAGTATCTGCTCATGCGCGCCGACGACATCTACGCAGTCGTCGAGGCCTAGTCTCGTCAGAATCTCTGATTCGTCTTTGAGCGCGCCCGCCGCATAGGACTCGGAAGCGGCGACGCGAGTCACATTTCTTTTGGAGGATTACCCACTATGGCAAAGAACATTACGTTCAACACCGATGCCCGCGCTAAGCTCGCCAAGGGCGTCAACACCCTGGCCGACGCCGTTACCGTCACCATGGGCCCCAAGGGCCGCTACGTTGCGCTGCAGCGCACGTTCGGTGCCCCGACCATCACCAACGACGGCGTTTCCGTCGCTAAGGAGATCGAGCTCGAGGACAACATCGAGAACATGGGCGCCCAGCTGGTGAAGGAGGTCGCCACCAAGACCAACGACACCGTGGGTGACGGCACCACCACCGCAACCCTGCTCGCCCAGGCCATCGTCAACGACGGCCTGCGCAACGTCGCCGCTGGCGCCAACCCGCTGGCCATCCGTCGCGGCATCGACAAGGCCGTCAACGCCGCCGTCGCCGAGATGAAGAAGCAGGCCAAGCCGGTCGAGACCAAGGAGCAGATTGCTTCCGTCGGTACCATCTCTGCCGGTGACCCCGAGGTCGGCGAGAAGATCGCCGAGGCCATGGAGGTCGTGGGCAAGGACGGCGTCATCACCGTCGAGGATTCCCAGACGTTCGACATCACCATCGACACCGTCGAGGGCATGCAGTTCGACAAGGGCTATGTCTCCGCTTATTTCGTCACGGACAACGACCGCATGGAGGCCGTGATGAAGGATCCGTACATCCTCATCACCGACCAGAAGATCTCCAGCGTTCAGGACATCATGCCTGTTCTCGAGGCTGTCCAGCGCGCCGGCCGTGGCCTGCTCATCATCGCTGAGGACATCGACGGCGAGGCTCTGCCGACCCTGGTCCTCAACAAGATTCGTGGCGCTCTCAACGTCTGCGCCGTCAAGGCCCCGGGCTACGGCGATCGCCGCAAGCGCATCCTCGAGGACATCGCCGTCCTCACCGGTGGCCAGGCCGCTCTGGACGAGCTGGGCGTGAAGGTCGCTGACATCACCGCCGATATGCTCGGTACCGCTAAGTCCGTCACTATCTCCAAGGACAACACCGTCGTCGTCGGCGGCGCTGGCTCCAAGGAGGCCATCGACGCCCGCATCGCTCAGATCAAGGGCGAGATGGAGAACACCACCTCTGACTTCGACCGTGAGAAGCTCCAGGAGCGCCTGGCCAAGCTCTCCGGTGGCGTTGCCGTCATCAAGGTCGGCGCTGCTACCGAGTCCGAGCTCAAGGAGATCAAGCACCGCGTCGAGGATGCCCTGCAGGCTACCCGCGCTGCTGTCGAGGAGGGCATTGTCGCCGGTGGCGGCGTCGCCTTCATGGACGCTGCTCCTGCGCTCGATGCTGTCGAGATCGACGACCCCGAGGAGAAGATCGGCGTCGATATCGTCAAGAAGGCTCTGACCGCTCCGGTCGCTACTATCGCCAAGAACGCTGGCTTTGAGGGCGCTGTCGTGGTCGACAAGGTTGCCGAGCTGCCCGCCGGCCAGGGTCTCAACTCTGCCAACGGCGAGTGGGGCGACATGATCGAGATGGGCGTCCTCGACCCCGTCAAGGTCAGCCGCGTCACCCTGCAGAACGCTGCTTCTGTCGCCAGCCTGATCCTCATCACCGAGGCTACCGTCTCCGATGTGCCCAAAAACACTCAGCTTGAGGACGCTATCGCTGCTGCTACCGCTGGTCAGCAGGGCGGCGGTATGTACTAAGGCCGACAAGGTCTAGAACTCCCACCGGGAATCCGGGGGCGTGACGGGGGCTTCTCTCCGGAACGTCCTCGGACATGCAAAGAGGCTCCGCATCGCGCTTCGCGCTGCGGAGCCTCTTTGCGTCCTGCGGAATGTTCCGGAGAGAAGCCCCCGTCACGCCCCCGGATTCCCTGCGTTTACGGCCTTGAGGTCGGCGGGCGGAGAAGGACGTGGTCGATAGGGATACGTGTCCCCTTCGCTGTTTCGCGCTTTGCGCGAAAGGCGCGCTACTTTGGGATGGATGGGGAACGTGGTTGTTGCGGTGGCTTTTCCCTTTTGCTGTTTCGCGGCTTTGCCGCGAAAAGCGCAGCACTTTGGGATGGGCGGGTACGTTATTGTCGCGCTGCTCTGTCCCGGCCGCATTTCTAGAGCGTTTCCCCCGCCATAAATTACCCTTGGCATACTTGCGCGAACGATTGCTCGTGCTACACTTGCAATTGCTGTTTCAGGGCGGGGTGAAATTCCCCACTGGCGGTAAATCGGGCGGTGTCAAAGGGGCGCCGTGGCGCAGGCGAGATGCCTGCGGCCGAGCCGAGGAGTCCGCGACCCGTGTGTGCGTTGGTTCGCATGCCGGCTGAACTGGTGAGATTCCAGTACCAACGGTTAGAGTCCGGATGAAAGAGGCAGGTGATCTTATGTCTGAACAGTCGCAGCATATCCATTTTGAGAACACGAATAGGTGGAGCACCAAACAGCTCGTTACCATGGCGTTGATGTGCGCCTTGGGCGCCCTGTTTATGTACGTGCAGTTGCCTATCCTTCCTTCGGCGCCGTTTTTGACGTATGACCCGTCGCTGGTGCCGGCGATGGTGTGCGGTTTTGCGTATGGTCCTGGCGCCGGTACTGCTGTTGCCGCTATGGCGATTGTTATCCATGCGCTTACCACGGGCGATTGGGTCGGCGCACTTATGAACCTGGTGGCTACGCTGGGCTACATTCTGCCCGCGGCTATCGTGTACCAGAAGATGCATACCTATAAGGGTGCCGTGATTGGCCTAGTGTTCGGTGTCATTGCCGCTACGGCGCTGTCTATGGTCGCTAACCTTACCATTGGCGTATGGTTCTGGTATGGCTCGGTCGATGTGATCGCCCCGCTCATGATTCCTGCCGTGCTGCCGTTCAACCTTATCAAGACCGTGCTTAACTCGGTATTGACGCTTGCAGTGTACAAGGCGGTCTCCAACCTCATCACGCCTAAAAAGGACCAGGTCAAAGGCCGCGCATGATTGAGTGTCGGGGCGTTTCCTTTAGCTATGACGGTGCCGTGTCGGCACTCGACGGTGTCGATCTGAACATCGAGGACGGGGAGTTTTTCTGCATCCTCGGTGGCAATGGGTCGGGCAAGTCGACGTTTGCCAAGCATCTGAATGCGCTGTTGCAGCCCGATGCGGGCACGGTACGCATCAACGGCATGGATGCGTCCGACCCCGAGCTGGTCTACGACATTCGTTCGACCGCGGGCATGGTATTCCAGAATCCCGACGACCAGCTGGTGGCAACGCTTGTCGAAGATGACATTGCGTTTGGTCCCGAAAACCTTGGCGTGCCATCGGCACAAATAGCACAGCGTGTACGGGAGGCGCTGAAGGGCGTGGGCCTGGTGGGCTTTGAGCGCCACGAGACCCACGCGCTCTCGGGTGGCCAAAAGCAGCGCGTGGCGCTTGCCGGTGTGCTCGCCATGGAACCGCGCGTGCTCATCTTGGACGAGGCTTCTTCGATGCTCGATCCGCGTGGACGCAAGGGCCTCATGAAGGCTTGCCACGCGTTGCACGATCGCGGCATGACCATCGTGATGATTACGCACTTTATGGAAGAGGCCGCCGAGGCCGATCGTGTCGCGGTATTTCGGACGGGGCGCGTTGCCATGCTCGGTACGCCCGAGGAGATTCTGACGCGGGCAGATGAGCTCGCGGAGCTCAACCTGGATATGCCGGCGTCGTGCTGCTTGGGCACGGCGCTTCGTGCGAAGGGCGTGCCCGTTCATGCGCAGGTGCGCGAGGCGGATATGGTCGCCGAGATTGCGCAGGTATATGCCGACCGGAGTGGGGAAGACACCGCAGGGCGGCCTTCCGCGTCCCAGTTGGAAATCGCTGACGGCACTGTTCCGGTAGACAACGAGGGCAACGCGTCGGAGCCCGTCATCGAGCTATCCCATGTTTCGTACAGTTATTCGCTCAGTCCGCGCGAGCGTCGCCGCTGGCATAAGCGCTCGGCCGTTGCGGGCAAATCGAGCAAACAGGCTCTCTGGGGAAACGACCCCAGCAGCCCGTGGGCGCTGCGCGATGTATCGCTGACGGTGCGTCGCGGCGAGTTCCTGGGCTTAGCAGGTCATACCGGTTCGGGTAAGTCGACGCTGGTCCAGCATCTCAACGGTTTGATTCGCCCCCAGGAGGGTTCCGTTTACGCGTTGGGGCTCGACCTGGCAAACAAGAAAGATGCCGCCGCGGTTAAGGCCAAGGTCGGCGTGGTGTTTCAATATCCCGAGCGTCAGCTGTTTGCCGAAACCGTGACGCAGGACGTGGCGTTTGGCCCGCACAACCTTGGCTTGTCGCAGGCCGAGGTCGCGCGCCGCGTTGAGTCATCGCTCGCGCGCGTGGGCCTCGACTTGGCCACGGTGGGCGACAAGAGTCCCTTTGAGCTTTCGGGTGGCCAACAGCGGCGCGTGGCGTTTGCCGGCGTGCTTGCCATGGAGCCCGAGGTCCTGGTACTCGATGAGCCCATGGCGGGGCTCGATCCGGCGGCGCGCAGTGATTTCCTGGAGCTCATCGATCGACTTCACCATGGGGGCCTGACCGTCGTCATGGTCTCACACAGTATGGATGACCTTGCCAATTGCTGCGATCGTATTGTCGTGATGAACGAGGGCGCGGTGTTTGCTGAGGGCACGCCCGCTCAGGTTTTTGCGCATGCGGATGAGCTTAAATCAATCGGCTTGGGTGTTCCCGCTGCCCAGCGCATGGTGTTGGCGCTCGCGGAAGCGGGCGTGCCGCTGCGTCGCGGCGGGCTCTATACGGTTGAGTCGTTGGCCGACGAGTTGGCAGATTTGCCGATCGGTCGCTCAGGCGGTTCTTCTAACGTCTCGGACAAGGCCAAATCCGAAACGGTCGCGCGAGAGGAGGGTTGCTGATGGAGGCGTTTTCGTTTGGCAGCTACTATCCGAACGATAGCGCGATCCATCGCCTGGATCCGCGCACCAAGCTGCTCCTGGGCTTTGTGTTTTTGATCACGACGCTGACCGTCGGCGGCTTCCGCGGATTGGCCCCTGTCGCAATTTTCGTTGTGCTGATCTATGTCGTGTCCCGGGTGCCGGCTCGTCGCGTTCTGTCGTCGATGGCGCCGCTGCTGGCAATCGTCGTCGTGGTCGCGGTGCTCAACTTGTTTACCGATCAGAGTGGGCGCATCCTGTGGCAGCTCGGCTTTCTGCAGATAAGCGAGGGCTCACTGCGTTCTGCCGCCTTTATGGCGTGTCGCCTGACTCTGATGATGGCCGGCATGAGCGCCATTACGCTCACCACACCGACGCTCGACCTCACCGCGGGCTTTGAGCGTCTGCTCGCACCGTTTGCGCGCGTGGGGCTTCCGGCGCATGAGCTCGGCATGATCATGGGCATCGCGTTGCGCTTTATGCCGCAGTTTGCCACCGAGATGAAGCAGACGGCGGACGCGCAGGCAAGCCGCGGTGCACGCGTAACGGGTGGCCCGCTCGGCGGCGTGCGTATGCTCGGCAGTGTGGCGATTCCACTGTTCACGGGCGTGTTCCGTCATGCCGAGACGCTGTCTGCCGCCATGGATGCACGCTGCTATCACGGCGAGCAGGGCCGCACGCGTCTGCATGCGCTTGCATTTCGCCGCGGGGATGCGCTGGCTGCGGTGGTGACGATGCTGCTGTTTGCGTGTGTCATCGTCGTCAACCTTCAACTTGTTTAGGCGCGATTCGAGCGCAAGAAAGGGGTCCCTATGACCGACAACGACCGCACAGCTCAGCTTGAGCGCGCCTGCTCGTATCTCAGGCGCATTCCGGCGTGGTATCTGGCCACGACCGATGTGGCCGACGGGCATCAGCCTCGCGTGAGGCCGTTTTCGTTTGCCATGGTCGATGAAGGTAAGCTGTGGTTTTGCACGTCGCGCGACAAGGATGTGTGGGCGGAGCTGAGTGCGAATCCCAAGTTTGAGCTCTCGGGCTGGAAGCCGGGGGAATGCTGGATCGTATTGACCGGCGAAGCCGCACTTGAGGACGACGCAGTTGCGAGCGACAAGGTGCGTCAAGCGGGTTTTAAGCACATGGTGGGCATCGGCGAGGAACACGAGAGTGCCAACGACGGCCGCCTTGCTTTCTTTTCGGTCCGCAACATTGCCGCGCGCTTCTGTGATATCGACGGCAGCGAGGAGCGCCTGGAGCTCTAGCGCGTCTCAAATTAACTACCCGTTTCGAATTAGCTAGCGCCAGGAGGACACATGGACGGATTGAATACGGTGTTGGAGTATCTGACGTCGGTGCCGGCATGGTATTTGGCGACGAGCGTTGACGGACAGCCTCATGTGCGTCCGTTTTCGTTTGCGCAGATCCAGGACGGCAAGCTGTGGTTTGTAACAGCGCGCACCAAAGATGTGTGGCAAGAGCTGCTGCAAAACCAGCGCTTTGAGGCCACGAGTTGGTGGCCGGGCCATGGCTGGCTCATCTTGCGCGGGCGTGCCGGCTTGGATGACCGGGCTTTAGGCGAAATGCGCGAAGCTGGGTGGAAGCATCTAGAGCGCCTGGGCGAGCACTATGAGGGGCCTAACGACCCCACGCTCGTCTTCTTTAGCGTCGAGGATCCCGAGGCTTTTATCTGCAATCACGACGAATGGGTGCCGGTCGAGCTCTAGCCAGCTGGCTCATCCTAACAACTTGGTTTTCGCATGGGCGGGCCCCGTATTGCTCGGCGCCGTTAGGAGCGCCGGTCAATACGGGGCCCGCTCCATTTGTCAATTCCTTCAAGCGAATGTGTCGGGAATGTTTCAATGCATGAATATGCAAGCCATTTACGTATTAATGCATCTTTTGGTGCTAAAGTTTCAACCCACTTCATAACGACCGCTGCGAAATGCGCATCGGTGCATAAATCGCAGACAAGGAGTCTGATATGTCTTTGAAGGTTGGAATCGTCGGCGCGGCTGGATATGCCGGAGCCGAGCTCATTCGCCTCGTCCTCGGTCATCCCGAGTTTGAACTTGCTGCCATTACGTCCAACGCCGATGCCGGCCAGCCGTTGTCTGCGGTGCACCCGAGCTTCACCGGCGTAAGCGATCTTGTCTTTACGACGCATGATGCCCCTGAGCTCAAGAACTGCGACGCGGTCTTTTTGGCCGTGCCGCACACGGCTGCCATGGCACAGGTGCCCGCGCTGCTTGCATCGGGCGTCTCCTGCTTTGATCTTTCGGCCGACTACCGTCTGAACGACGCGTCCGTTTTTGAGGCTTGGTATGCCGCCGAGCATACGAGCCCCGAGCTGCTCAAGACCCGTGCCTTCGGTCTGCCCGAGCTGTTCTGCCAGGACTTGGAGACCGCCGCATCCGACCATGCCGACGGCAAACCCGTGCTGGTCGCCTGCGCCGGTTGCTATCCCACCGCAACGAGCCTTGCCGCCGCGCCCGCCGTGCGCGCGGGCTGGGTGGCCGAGAACGGTCCCGTGATTGTCGATGCCATTAGCGGCGTGACGGGCGCCGGTAAGTCCTGCAACGCCCGCACCCATTTTTGCAGCGCCGACGAGAACTTGGAGGCCTACGGCGTGGGCAAGCATCGCCACACGCCCGAGATTGAGCAAATCCTTGGCCTGACCGATCGCGTCGTCTTTACCCCGCACCTGGCACCGCTCAAGCGCGGTCTGCTCTCCACGGTGACGCTGCCGCTCGCGCCGCAGGCTATCGATACCTTGACCCTTGAGGACGTTGTCGACCATTACAAGCAGTTCTACGCCGGTCGCACCTTTGTGCGCGTGCTCGATGCCGGCCAGCAGCCCAAGACGGCTTCGGTCGTCGGCACCAACGCTGCCCAGATTGGCCTCGCGCTCAACAAGCGCGCGGGCGTGCTGGTGGCGACGGGCGCCATCGACAATCTGTGCAAGGGCGCTGCGGGCCAAGCGGTCCAGTGCGCCAATATCGTCTTTGGCTTTGACGAGCGACGAGGCTTGCCCACAGTGGCGTGCCCGGTGTAGCACATTCGATTGTTAACGATTTGGTAGTCGGGCATCGAGTGGGGCGCCACTCTTAAGCTGGTTTCATGATCACGACTGGCATGGCGCACCAACCGATGTCCGTTTTTTGTTTGACATAAGGAGTCATAAAGACGATGAATACCGAGCTGTTTGATATCAAGATTCGCGCCGTCGAGGGTGGCGTTACGGCTGCGGCTGGTTTTAAGGCTGCAGGCATCCACGCTGGGTTCCGCAAGAACCCCGAGCGTCTGGATTACGCGCTCGTCGTGCCCGATAAACCCTGTCCCGGTGCTGGCGTGTTTACCACCAATCGCTTTTGCGCGGCGCCCGTGCAGGTGAGCCGTGCCAACCTGGGCGGTACCGACAAGGGGTACGGTATCATCGCCGGCATTTCGGTCAACTCTGGCAATGCCAACGCCGCCACGGGTGAGACCGGCCTTGCATGCGCGCGCGAGACGTGCAACATCGCCTCGCAGGTCATCGGCTGCGAGCCCCAGCAGATTCTGGTTGCCTCCACGGGTGTGATTGGCCAGATTCTGTCGATCGACACGTTTGAGACCGCCATTCCTGCTGCCTACGAGGCGCTCTCCGCCCACGGTGGCGCCGATGCCGCTCGCGCCATCATGACGACCGACACGCACTCCAAGGAGTACGCCGTATCCTACGTCAGTGAGGCTGCGGGTCATGCGGGCAATGTCTATACGGTAGGCGGAATGTGCAAGGGCTCGGGTATGATCATGCCCAACATGGCCACCATGATCGCAGTTATCACCACCGATGCCCCCGTCGAGCCTGCGGCACTTCATGCCCTGCTGCTCTCGACCGTCAAGCAGACCTTTAACAAGGTAACGGTCGATTCCGACACCTCGACCAACGACACCTGCATCATGCTTGCCTCCGGCGCCGCTGCCGCAGATGCCGAGCCTATCGTTGAGGGCTCCAATGCCTTTGACGAGTTGGCATTTGCCGTGCACGAGGTGTGCGAGAGCCTGGCGCGCAATATCGCCGCCGATGGTGAGGGCGCATCCAAGCTTGTTACGGTCAACGTTACCGGCGCCGCTAACAACGAGGAGGCCGATATCGCCGCCCGTGCCGTTGCCAACTCGCCGCTCGTTAAGACCTGCATCGCCGGCCACGACTGCAACTGGGGCCGCGTTGCCATGGCGCTTGGCAAGTGCGGCGTGAAGTTTAATCAGGAAGACGTTTCCATCGACATGATGGGCATGCCTGTCTGTCGCGACGGTCTGACTGTTCCCTTTGACGAGGACGAGGCTCTACGACGTTTTGAGGCGCCCGAGATCGTGATCTCGGCCGACCTGGGCGCAGGCGACGCGGCAACGACCGTGTGGACCTGCGACCTCACGCATGAGTACATCTCCATCAACGGCGACTACCGTTCCTAGATTCCAGGCACGCTGCGCATCTTGCCGCGATTGCGGACAGCGGAGCACGGCGCGATAACGATACGAAAGACGAGGCAGACTATGAAATTCGCACGCGATTGTCGTTCGAGCGAATCCAACGAAGCAACCGCGCAGCTGCTGTTCGAAGCGCTGCCGTGGATTAAGAACCTGACCGGCAAGACGGTTGTTATCAAATATGGCGGAGCCGCCATGGTCGACGAGCAGCTGCGTCGCGACGTGATGAGCGACATCGTCCTGCTTAAGATCATCGGCATGCGCCCCGTTATCGTGCATGGCGGCGGCAAGGCTATCAACGAGGCGCTGAGCCACTATGACATCCCCGTCGAGTTTAAGAACGGCCAGCGCGTGACCACGCCGGCGACTATGGATATCGTGCGCGAGGTGCTGGGCGGCAAGGTTAACCAGGAGCTGGTTGTCGCCATCAACCACCACGGCAACCTGGCCGTGGGCGTGTCGGGCAGCGATGCTGGCACGCTCATCGCCGAGCCGCTCGACCCCGAGCTCGGTCGCGTGGGCAAAGTGACGCACGTTAACACCGACTATATCGAGCGCTTACTCGATAGCGAGTACATCCCCGTCATCGCTACCGTCGCGGCGGGGGAGGACGGCGGTTTCTTCAACATCAATGCCGATACCGCCGCCGGTGCCGTTGCGGCAGCGCTCCACGCGCACAAGGCGATCTTTTTGACCGACGTCGACGGCCTGTACAAGGACTTTAGCGATAAGGATTCACTTATCTCCAACCTGACACTCGACGAGGTCAATGAGATGCTCTACGGCGGCGAGGTCGATAAGGGCATGATTCCCAAGCTGCGCGCGGCCGTCGATGCGCTTGCCGGCGGCGTATTTCGTGCCCACATCATCAACGGCACCACGCCGCATTCGCTGCTGCTGGAGCTGCTGACCGATGCCGGCGTCGGCACCGTGATCCATTCCACCGAGACGGCCTACGAGTTCGATACGCATCCGCATCCGCTTTCGACCTTTGCGGCGCGTCTGGCCGAGAACCTCGACGAGGTCGAGAAGCTCCAGACGGTCTAGCTGACCGCAGCCGCCCAATTCCTGCACCCATAGGCCTGCGCCGTCCGGCGCTCAACGAAAGGCATTCCATGTCACTTGCAGCTCAGCAATCGCTTGAATCCAATTACGTTATGCATACCTTTGGCCGCTCTCCGGTCGAGTTTGTCGAGGGTCACGGCATGAAGCTCACCGGCGACGATGGCCGTGAGTACCTCGACTTTCTTGCCGGCATCGGCGTGTGCAGCCTAGGTCATGGTGACCCGGCCGTGCTCTCGGCGCTCGAGGCACAGACCAAAAAGCTCATGCATGTCTCCAATTACTTCTACATTGAGCAGCGCGGACAGGTCGCGGCGCTGCTGTCCAAGCTTGCTAACGACGACGTAGATGGTGCGCGCGTGCTTGCCGATGCCATTGCCGCCGGCGATGAGACCACGGCAGCTGCTCTTGGTGCCCCGGCTGCGGATGAGCAGGTTTGGGAGACCTTCTTTGCCAACTCCGGCGCTGAGGCCAACGAGGGCTCGATGAAGCTCGCGCGCCTGTACGCCAAACGTGCCGGTAACGGCGGCAACACTATCGTGTGCATGCGCGGCGGCTTCCACGGCCGTACGCTCGAGACCATTGCCGCCACCATGCAGGATTGGCTGCAGGATAGTTTCCGCCCGCTGCCGGGTGGCTTTGTGGCCTGCACGCCCAACGATATCGATGAACTGCGTGCGATCTTTAAGCAGCTGGGGAGCGAAATTTGTGCCGTGATGCTCGAGCCGATCCAGGGTGAGAGCGGCGTGCACCCCATGACCGAGGAGTTTATGGCGGCAGCGCGCGACCTGGCACACGAAGTGGGCGCCGTGCTTATCGCCGACGAGGTCCAGTGCGGCATCTTCCGCTCCGGCAAGCCGTTTGCATTCCAAACCTATGGCGTGGAACCCGACATCATGAGCCTTGCCAAGGGCATTGCTGATGGCGTGCCCATGGGTGCCGTCGTGGCAAAGAAGGAGATTGCCGACGTGTTTAAGCCGGGCGACCACGGCTCGACCTTTGGCGGTAGCTGCTTGGCCATCGCGGCGTGTGCCGCGACGCTCTCCGCGCTCGTGCACGGCGATTATGCCGACCATGTTGCCAAGGTAGGCGCCTATATGGAGGCAAAGCTCGCCAAGCTGCCGAACGTGACCGAGGTGCGTGGCCGCGGCTTGATGCTCGGCTGCGATCTGGACGATACTGTGGGTGATGCACACGACGTTGTGGCCCGTGCATTGGGGGCTGGTGCCGTGATTAACGCTACGGGTGCCCATACGCTGCGTTTCTTGCCGCCGCTCGTCTGCGAGGAAGCCGACGTGGACAGTCTGATCGAGATCCTGTCGGACGTTTTGGCCTAACACAGCGAAATAACTTAACTTTGACCGGGTTCCGGACTGCGGACGTGCCCTATGTGGCATGATTCAGCGGTCTGGAGCCCGTTTTGCCTTAGATTTGCTAAGGCGGGGAGACCTGCTGGTCAAATAACATTAAATATGAGTACTGTTACCGATTTGGTCGCAGCAATTTTGGACTAATAAGACCAGATGGCAAGTCGAAATGGCGATGAATGCACGATTTTGATCCAATTGCTAGTCCTTATAATGGACATATGTTTCGTAACTTAAGCAAATACTATCTTTTGATATGTTGTAAGCAAGGTGGCAGTACTCATTTTTGCCATTTTCTGGCCACGGCCTTTGTGACAGTCGTGCTGGCGGGTTCGAATCCCATGAAATGGGCCCAAAAAAGAAAGGCTCCCATTGCTGGGAGCCTATCAAATCAGTGGTGGGCGATGAGGGATGTCGCGTGCGGCTGACGCCGCCCGCTTTCGCTTCGGGCCTGCGGCCCTCGCGTGCTGCGCTGGAAAACGCTTCGCGTTTCCTCAGCTTCGCACCCTGTCGGGTTCGAATCCCATGCGCTGGGCCCAAACAAAAACGGTCCCCTTGCGAGGACCGTTTCCAATTCAATGGTGGGCGATGAGGGATTCGAACCCCCAGCCTTGTGCGTGTAAAGCACCTGCGCTAACCGTTGCGCCAATCGCCCGTGCGGAGAGAGTATAGCAAAACAATCGCCTCATTCATCTCATATCCATTAAAGGTAACCGGCGCGTGTCGGCGCGGAGCTGATTCAGTTGAGATTGCCTGAACATTCCGCCCCTCTTTACGCCCTCGGGTATACTCAAAAGCTACTGATTCGATTTGATACCCAGCAACAGCAGAGGGGATAGTATATGTGCGGTTTTGTCGGTTTTGTCGGTGGGACGGATAACCAATCCGAGGTGCTCACCAAGATGATGGACCGCATCGTCCATCGTGGTCCCGACATGGGCGGCCAGTTTATCGACGGCCGCGTTGCCCTCGGCTTCCGCCGCTTGTCGATCCTCGACCTGACCGAGGCCGGCGCTCAGCCCATGGCCAATGAGGACGGTAGCGTCGTCATTGTCTTCAACGGCGAGATCTACAACTTCCAAGAACTCCGTTCCGAGCTCGAGGCCAAGGGCTATAAGTTCCACTGTGGAGCCGACACCGAGAGCCTCCTGCACGGCTACGAGGAGTGGGGCGAGGCCGTACTCGATCGCCTGCGCGGCATGTACGCCTTCGTCATCTGGGACAAGAAGAAGAACAAGCTTTTTGGCGCCCGCGACATCTTTGGCATCAAGCCGCTCTACTACTATCCCATGGCCGATGCGGGCGACGGCGCGCCGGGCGTGCTCTTTGGCTCCGAAATCAAGAGCTTCCTGGACTACCCGCACTTCCACAAGGCGGTCAACAAAAAGGCCCTGCGTCCGTACATGACGCTGCAGTATTCGGCAACCGAGGAGACCTTCTTCGAGGGTGTCTACAAGCTGCCGCCGGCGCATTACTTTACCGCAGACATCCCGACCGGCAAGATGAACATCGAGCGCTACTGGGATTGCGATTACTCTGCCGTCGAGAAGCCGTTCGAGGAGTACGTCGACGAGCTGGATGAGGTCGTGCACGAGAGCGTCGAGGCCCATCGCATCGCCGACGTTAAGGTCGCGTCGTTCCTCTCCGGCGGCGTCGACTCCAGCTACATCGCCGCTTGCCTCATGCCCGACAAGACCTTCTCGGTGGGCTTTGACTACAAGAACTTCAACGAGACCAACTACGCCAAGGAACTTTCTGACAAGCTCGGCGTCGAGAATGTCCGCAAGATGATAACCGCCGACGAGTTCTTCGGTGCGCTCGAGGACATCCAGTATCACATGGACGAGCCGCAGTCCAACCTGTCTTCCGTGCCGCTGTGGTTCTTGGCCGAGATGGCCCGCAAGGACGTCACCGTCGTGCTTTCGGGCGAAGGCGCCGACGAGCTCTTTGGCGGCTACGCCTACTACGAGGACACGGTCCCGGTCCGCAAATACAAAAAGATGGTGCCGCTGCCCATTCGTCGCGCGCTCGGTAACCTGGCGCTGCATATGCCGTACTTCAAGGGACATAACTTCCTGGTCAAGGGTGCCGAGATCCCCGAGAAGTCGTTCCTGGGACAGGCTCTGGTATGGCCGGAGCGCGAGGTCGACGGCGTGCTCAAGCCCGAGTACAACACCGGCGATGGCGCCTTCGAGCTTGCCGCTCCCATCTATGCGCGCGTGAAAGGTCAGCCCGAGCTGGTCAAGAAGCAGTACCTGGACATGAACATGTGGCTCCCGGGCGACATTCTGCTCAAGGCCGACAAGATGTGCATGGCGCACTCGCTGGAGCTGCGCGTGCCCTTCCTGGACCGCAAAGTCATGGAGTTCGCCGAGCACATTCCCGACCGCTACCGCATCAACGAGAACGGCAACAAACAGGTACTCCGCCACGCTGCCAACAAGTCGCTGCCCGATGAGTGGGCCACCCGTCCCAAGGTGGGCTTCCCGGTGCCGATTGTCTACTGGCTGCGCGAGCAAAAGTGGTACGACTATGTCAAGGAGTACTTCACCGCGCCGTGGGCAAGCGAGTTCTTCGATACCGACGAGCTCATGCACCTGCTCGATCTGCACTTTGCGGGCAAGGGCGATTTCCAGCGCAAGATCTATACGCCGCTCGTGTTCCTGGTGTGGTACAAGCGCTTCTTTATCGACGAGGACCAGCCCGCTGTTCAGGCTGCCTAGCCTCGGCTTACGAACGCCTGCGCGTAACGGCTCCTCCGGGAGCCGTTTTTGCGTGGGTGCGTTTCAGTTACTATAAAAACCGTCCCTGCCAAATGGCTGAGAAAGGCGAAAGATGCACCATTCGGATTCCGCGACCGTGACCACGGTCGATACGCTTGCCAAGCTTCTCGATGTGTGCGGCGAGCTGCGCGCATCAGAGCAGGTTGACGAGCGTGCCGTGACCGGCTGCTCGTTTGATTCGCGTGCGGTCTCGGCAGGTGACGTGTTCTTTTGCAAAGGCGCTGCCTTTAAGCCCGCGTTTTTGAGCATGGCGCTCGATGCGGGCGCCGTCGCATTTGTGTGCGAAGAGTCGCTGGTCGAGTCTCTGGAGCCGCTGGCGCAGGAGAGCGGTGCTGCGATGCTGGTTGTTGATAGCGTTCGCACGGCCATGGCCCTGTTGCCGCCGGAGGTCTACGACCGTCCCGACCACGACGTCAAGATCGTGGGCATCACCGGTACCAAGGGAAAGACCACGGCCGCTTTCATGCTCCAGTCCATCATCAAGGCAGCGGGCGAATCCTGCGGCATGATCGGCTCGGTGAGTACCGACGATGGCATCGAGTGCTACGAGAGCACCAATACTACGCCCGAGGCCCCCGAGGTCTGGCGCCATATCGCCAACTGCCGTGAGTCCGGTCGCCAGTCCATGGTCATGGAGGTCTCGAGCCAGGCACTCAAGTACCAACGCGTCGAGAATCTGCCGTTTGACGTGGCGTGCTTCCTCAACATCGGCCGTGACCACATCTCACCGATCGAACACCCCACGTTTGAGGATTATTTTGAGAGCAAACTCAGGATCTTTGACCAGGCAAAGACCGCCGTGGTGAATCTGGGCACCGAAGAGGTTGACCGTGTGCTGGAGGCAGCGTCGACGGCCGAGCGCTTGGTGACCGTTGGCGTCGAGCATCCCGAGGCAAGCCTGTGGGCAAGCGATGTCCGCGTGGTCGGCTTTAACATCGAGTTTAACCTGCATGGCCTGTGTGCCGACGAGTCCGAGGCGGGGGAGAAGGTCCTGCTGGGCATCGCGGGCGACTTTAACGTGGAAAACGCGCTGGTCGCTATCGCCGCTGCGCACGAGATCGGCATCGGTATCGAGGCTATCAAGAAGGGCCTCTCCAAACTGCGTGTGCCGGGCCGTATGGAGGTCGTGGAGTCGAAGGATGGCCGCGTGATCTGCGTCGTTGACTATGCGCACAACCAGCTTTCGTTCCGTTCGCTTTTCTCGTCGGTCAAGCGCGCGTTTCCCACTAGTCCAGTCATTGCAGTGTTTGGCGCTGCCGGCGGCAAGGCGCAGGAGCGCCGCGAGCAGCTTCCGCGCGAGGCCGCACCATATTCCGACCTGATGATCTTTGCCAACGAGGACCCGGCTCACGAGGACCCGATGAAGGTCTGTCGCGAGCTTGCCGAGCATGTTCCCGACGATACGCCGAACAAGATCATCCTCGACCGTGAAGCCGCTGTGCATGCGGCGTTCAAGGCGGCGCGCGAGGAGTACGTCAACCCCAATGCTCCCACCATTGTCTTGCTGCTGGCAAAGGGTGACGAGGAGCTCATGCACGTGGGCGACGAGTTCGTGCCCATCGAGAGCGACCTTTCGTTGGCCAATCGCCTGATCGATGTTACTCAGTTTGACTAATGAACCATGATGGCGAAGGCGCCCTGAGTGCGCTGTCGCCATAAACGTGTTCCCTCAATCAAAACATGCCGTCCAAGCCCAAACCCTTCTACGTAAACGGAGTAACCATGTCCCACAACACCCTGCCGACCGTCGCCGAGCTTTCGGGCGAGATGCGCGAGCGCTTGGCCAAGGTTAAGTACGTCTTTACCGACCTGGATGCTACGATGCTCGCACCCGGCTCGTGCGTGCTGCGCGACAACGACGGCAACCCCTCGACCAAGCTCGTCGAGGCTGTCGTGGCACTTGCCCGCGCCGGCATCCAAGTGGTTCCCACCTCGGGCCGCAACCGCACCATGATCCACGAGGATGCGCGCGTGCTCGGCCTCAACTCCTACATTGGTGAGATGGGTGGCCTGGTCATGTACGATCTCAAGGCCAACGATTGGGAGTATCTGACCGGCGATATGCCCTACGACCCATCTTGCGGTCTCACGCCGCACCAGGTGATCGAGCAGACTGGCGTGTGCGAGAAGATCCTCGCCCGCTGGCCGCACAAGATCGAGTATCACAACGACATGTCGACCGGCTACAAGTACCGCGAGGTTACCGTCGGCATGCGCGGCGACATCCCCGATGACGAGGCGCAGGCCATCCTCGACGAGGCCGGCTGTGGCCTGGTGTGGGCCTGTAACGGTCACCTGACGCATCTGTCCAAGCCGACGACGCTCGAGCTCGATCGCGTCGAGGACGGTCGTGCATTCAACATCAACCCCGCGGGCCTCAACAAAGGCGTCGCCATTGCGCGCTTCTGCGAGCACCTGGGGATCGAGCGCGAGGAGACGCTCGCGCTCGGCGATTCCGAGTCCGACTTCTACATGGCCGATCACGTGGGCACGTTCTGCCTGGTCGAGAATGGCCTGACGAGCGCCGGCGCGCCCGAGTTCCTGGCTGCTTGCGAGAACGCTTTCGTTACGCGCGGCAAAATTGTCGACGGTTGGGCGGCGACGGCAGAGCTGCTGGTCACGGCGCGTTCGTAGCGCGGCGTCGCCGCACTTGGATATGTCTTTTCGAGAGAGAATCTGGTGAGGTAATGTCCGATATCAAGAATCTGGCCGGGGACACGCGCCCTATTGGCGTATTCGACTCGGGTCTTGGTGGTCTGACGGTTGCGCGCGCCATCGCGACGGCGCTGCCGCACGAGTCCGTCTACTACTTCGGCGACACAAAACGCTGCCCCTACGGCACGCGCACCGAGGATGAGGTGCGCTCGTTTGCGTTGCAGGCGGGCCGTTGGCTGTCGAAGCACGACGTCAAGATTATGGTCATCGCCTGCAACACGGCGACCGCTGCGGCCTTGCGTCTGGCCCAGCAGGTGCTCGACGTTCCCGTCATCGGTGTGATCGCACCGGGCGCACGCGCGGCAATCAACAGCACTCGCACGCGCCGGGTGGGCGTGCTCGCCACCAACCTCACCATTCGCTCGGGCGCCTACACGCGCGCCATCCAGGACCTGGATGCCGGCGTCGATGTATACGGTTGTCCTGCCTCGAGCTTTGTCGAGGTTGTCGAACACGAGCTCGCCTCGGGTGCACATCTGCAGGAACAGTGGCTTGAGAACGAGGACATCTTCGATACGCCTG
The DNA here is from genome assembly GCF_003438785.1 of Collinsella sp. OM06-18AC. Taxonomy (NCBI): domain Bacteria; kingdom Bacillati; phylum Actinomycetota; class Coriobacteriia; order Coriobacteriales; family Coriobacteriaceae; genus Collinsella; species Collinsella sp. OM06-18AC. The sequence goes on along the minus strand of NZ_QSTX01000017.1, from coordinate 7,314 downwards.
CCGTGCGTGCGCTGGTGGGTGCCACGGTTGAGCCGCTGCGCGACCACGGTATCGATACCGTGGTGCTCGGCTGTACGCATTTTCCGCTGTTGGTGGGACCTATCCGTCATGCGCTGGGGCCTGGGGTGCGCGTCGTGAGTTCCGCCGAGGAGACCACACGAGAGCTGACCGATATCCTCACGCGCCGCGAGCAGCTGGCGGGTGACGCCGCCGAGCCGCAGCATCGTTTTGCCACGACGGCCGATAACATTGCCGAGTTTGCGGTGGCGGGCAGCTTTATCTTTGGTCAGCCGCTCAAGAGCATCGAACATATCGATATCGATGAGCTGGAATAGATGTAAGGCAGCCGCCAAAGCCTTCGCCACATCTTTTGCCGAAAGGATATTTCTATGGAGTACATGCAGGTCAACCGCGCCAACGGCCGCGCCGCCAACGAGTTGCGTCCCGTTAAGCTCACCCGTGGCGTCATGAAGCACGCCCACGGTTCGTGCTTGGCCGAGTTCGGCGACACGCGCGTGCTGTGCGCCGCCACCATCGAGGAGGGCGTGCCGGGCTGGCGAAAGGGAGCTAAGGCCGGCTGGGTGACCGCGGAATACGCCATGCTGCCGACGTCGACCGGCAAGCGCTGCAAGCGCGAACACGCCAACCGCAAGGGCCGCTCCATGGAGATCGAGCGCCTCATTGGCCGCAGCCTGCGTACCGTCGTCAACATGAAAGCGCTCGGCGAGTACACCGTCACCGTCGACTGCGATGTGATTCAGGCCGATGGCGGTACGCGTACGGCGAGCATTACCGGCGCCTGGGTGGCGCTGCACGACGCCCTCGCCATGTGGGTCGAGGCGGGCAAGATCGAGCGCATCCCGCTTACCGGCCAGGTGGCCGCCATCTCCATGGGCGTTGTCGACGGCAATACGCTGCTTGACCTCGATTATTCCGAGGACAGCCATGCCGAAGTCGACATGAACCTCGTCGCCACCGACACCGGTGAGATGATCGAGCTCCAGGGCACTGGCGAGCAGGCGCCCTTTGACCGTAAGCGCCTCAACGCCCTGCTCGACTTGGGCGACAAAGGCATCGCCGAGCTCATCGAGCTTCAGCGCCAAGCCATCGCCTAACCTGCCAAAAAGGGACAGGTTTATTTTGGCAGGTTTTATCTGGGAAAACGTCGAAGTATAAGACTGCCGTTGATTGAGAGGGGAGAGGCGGAGGCCCTCGTCGCCCTCGGCGCGGCATTGCTATAGAGACAAGGAGACCACTCATGGCACTTGAGAAGATCGACATCGACACCCTCGACCCGGCGGCGACCATTGTCGTGGCAACGGGCAACGCCCATAAGCTCACCGAGATCGAGGCCATTTTGGGCAAGGTCATGCCCGAGGTGCGCTTTGTGGCGCTCGGCCAGCTGGGCGAATTTGAGGACCCCGAGGAAAACGGCACGACGTTTTTGGAGAACGCCATCATCAAGGCGCAGGCTGCCGTCGAAGAGACGGGGCTCATGGCCATTGCCGACGATTCGGGCCTGGTCGTCGACGCGCTGGACGGTGAGCCCGGTGTGTATAGCGCGCGCTACGCGGGCGTTCACGGCGACGATGCCGCCAACAATGCCAAGCTGCTCGTGAATCTGGAAGGCGTGGCAGACGAGGACCGCACCGCGCGCTTTATGAGCGTCGTTGCGCTCATCGATACGGACGGCCTGGTCACCTATGGCGAGGGCGCCTGTGAGGGCGTTATCGCGCACGAGGGCCGCGGCGATCACGGCTTTGGCTACGACCCGCTGTTCCTGCCGGTCGATACGCCGGGCAAGACTATGGCCGAGCTCACGGCGGACGAGAAGAACGCCATCAGCCATCGATTCCATGCGCTCGAGCACCTATCCGCCAAACTGACGGGCGAGGAGTAGGCCGTGCGTGCGGTGGTTCAGCGCGTGCTCAACGCCGGCGTGACGGTCGACGGCGAGTACGTGGGCAAAATTGGGCGCGGCTATCTGGTGCTGTTGGGCGTGGGCCACGGCGACACGCGCGCCGAGGCTGATAAGCTGTGGGGCAAGCTCCGCGGCTTGCGCATTAACGAGGACGAGAACGGCAAGACCAACCTGGCACTTGCCGATGTCGACGGCGAGGTTCTCGTAGTGTCGCAGTTCACGCTGTTCGCCGATTGCCGTCACGGCCGCCGCCCATCGTTTACCGATGCCGGCGCCCCCGATGTTGCCAACGAGCTCTACGAGTACTTCTTGACGCTCGTTCGCAAAGATGTCGAACACGTGGCGCACGGCATCTTTGGCGCCGATATGAAAGTCGACTTGGTCAACGACGGTCCGTTCACCATCGTCCTCGATACCGACAATCTGTAAGTAGCCAAATTAGCTACTTGCGTATGGCGGCAGCAGGGTGCTATAGTATTAGAGTTTTGTCTATGTTAGGGGTATTATCCCCTTTTTGAATTGCACCTTCTGGAGGCCCTGTTCATGGAAGAGATGGAAGTCAATCACGTCGACGACATCCACGAGAAGCTGACCGATATGGTGGGCGATCGCGTCAAGGTGAAGGCCAACATGGGCCGCACCCGCGTCGTCGAGCGCATGGGCACCATCAAGAGCGTCCACCCCGCCGTCTTTATCGTCGAGGTCGACGAGCGCCGCGGGCGCAAGTCGCGTCAGTCCTACCAGTATATCGATGTCCTCACCGGTCAGGTCGAGCTGTTCGACCCCGAGAGCGGCGAGCATATCTTTACCCCGCTCGGCAATCAGCTCGAGGAGCACTAACGGTGACCGATCGGTCCCTGACTCTTTCCGCGCCGGCAAAGATTAACCTCTACCTGGGGGTTCATACCGAGCGCGATGACCGCGGCTACCACAGGGTCGATTCCCTGATGGCAGCCGTCGGTCTTTCCGATTCCGTGACGGTCGCGCCGGCGCAGGCGCTGACCGTCCAGACGGTTCCGGCATCAGATTTTCCCATGCAAAAGAATACGGCGTATCGGGCTGCGGTTGCTATGGCCGAGCATTATGGTCGCGAGGCAAACATCTGCGTGACGATTGAGAAGCGCATTCCATTGTGCGCCGGCTTGGGCGGCCCCTCGACGGATGCGGCCGCGGTCATTGTCGCCTTGGCGGAGCTCTGGGGAATTGATCACACCGACCCCGCGCTCGACGACATTGCGCGGGGTATTGGTGCTGACGTCCCGTTCTTTTTGCACGCGAGCCCTGCGTTCTACGTAGGTGGGGGAGACGTGCTGGCAACTGAGTATCCCGCGCTGCCCGCAACGCCCGTCGTGTTGGTCAAGCCGCGCGAGGCAAGCGTTTCGACAATTGAAGCCTATCGACGTTTTGACGAGGCTCCGGTGCCTGCAGACAAGCCCGGCGCGATAGCTTCTGCCTTGCATGCTGGTGATGCCGAGACGGCATATGCGCTCATCCATAACAACCTGGGTGTCATTTCCGCACAGATGGAGCCGCAGATACAAACGGTTCTCGATTGGCTGCGTAAACAAGACGGCACCGTTGCTGTAGATGTGTGCGGATCGGGCGCCTGCTCGTTTGCCATTTGCGACACCGCCGCCACGGCCGAAAGGCTTGCCGACGCTGCCCAGCAAAACGGCTGGTGGTCCTGCGCGACGGAGCTCATTCCCAACACGGTTCGCATCGAAGTGCCAAAGAAGTAAAAATTTCTCTAGCACACGACGGAAATCTTTGTTAATATAGTCGAGCTAACGGGTTGTGGCTCAGTTTGGTAGAGCACTGCGTTCGGGACGCAGGGGTCGCTGGTTCAAATCCAGTCAACCCGACCAGAGCATGAGGAGGGACCGCTTCTTGCGGTCCCTTTTTTTAGCTATTGTTGTGATACCGCGATACCCGCGGTATACTCATTCGAGCTTGTCTCGCTGTATTGTGGAGGTCTACATGTTTGGACTGAGGGCTCCTGAGCTCATCATTATTCTCGTTGTTGTCCTGATTATCTTCGGGCCTAAGAACCTGCCGAAGCTCGGCAAGTCCCTCGGCTCTACCGTCAAGAATATCCGCGAGGGTATGGAGGGCGACGATAAGGGCGAAACCAAGCAGGCCGAGGACGTTGTGGTCGAGGAGTCCAAGGAGGACAAGGAGATCGCAGAGCTCGAGGCCAAGCTCGCTGCTGCCAAGCAAAAGAAGGCAGAGGACAGCGACGCGGACGCAGAGTAGTCCCATCCCTTTGGGGTGAGCACCTGACCGGCTTGCCCGCAGGCTAGCCGGTCTTTTTCGTTTTGTTGACAGTTGATCGTTACATCATAGTTGGGGAGATATCCGTATGGACGCAAGCCAGATCGTACTGACCGCTGAGGGCCGCCAGAAGCTCGTCGAGGAGCTCGCTTGGCGTGAGGGCGATTACGCCAAGGAGATCGTCGAGGACATCAAGGAAGCCCGCGCGTTCGGCGACCTTTCGGAGAACTCCGAGTACGACGCCGCCAAGGACAAGCAGGCCCAGAATGCTGCTCGCATTGCCGAGATTCAGGCCATCCTCGCCAACGCTCAGGTTGCTGCCACTACGGGCGATCTGACCGTCTCCATCGGTTCCACCGTTTCTCTGATCGATCCCAACGGTGAGGTCATGGAAGTCACGCTCGTCGGTACCACCGAGACCAACTCGCTCGAGCACAAGATCTCCAACGAGTCTCCGGTCGGCCATGCCATCATCGGTCACGGCGAGGGCGACTCCGTCGAGGTTGTTACGCCTTCGGGCAAGACCCGCGTCTACACCATCGCAAAGATCGCACGCTAGACCACGGTCCCGCGTAAAGGCATGTTTTCGCTCCCTGGGACCGAATCCTGGGGAGCGTTTTAATTTGAGGAGCTAACTTATGGCAGAGAACCAGAACGCCGCCGATCAGGCATCGACGCTCAACGACGAGCGCGCCACCCGCCTGGCCAAGCGCGCCGCCCTGTTCGAGGCGGGCCAGAACCCCTATCCCGAGCACTCCGAGATTGAGGACTACGTCGTCGACATCGAGACTAAGTACGCCGAGCTCACCGATGGCGAGGACACCGAGGACGTCGTGAAGATCGGCGGCCGTGTGGTCGCCAAGCGCGGTCAGGGCAAGATCATGTTCATCGTTGTGCGCGACGCGACCGGCGAGATCCAGCTGTTCTGCCGCATCAACGATATGGACGAGGCCGCCTGGAATACGCTCAAGGCCCTCGACCTGGGCGATATCCTGGGCGTGACCGGCGTGGTCGTGCGCACCAAGCGTGGCCAGCTTTCCGTTGCCCCCAAGAGCGCGACGCTGCTGTCCAAGGCCGTTCGCCCGCTGCCCGAGAAGTTCCACGGTCTCTCCGACAAGGAGACCCGCTATCGTCAGCGTTATGTCGACCTGATCGCCAACGACGACGTTCGCGAGACCTTCCGCAAGCGCTCGCAGATCCTCTCCACGTTCCGCCGCTTTATGGAGTCCGATGGCTACATGGAGGTCGAGACTCCTATCCTGCAGACCATCCAGGGCGGAGCTACTGCCAAGCCGTTCATCACGCACTTCAACGCGCTCGATCAGGAGTGCTACCTGCGTATCGCCACCGAGCTGCACCTCAAGCGCTGCATCGTCGGCGGCTTTGAGCGCGTTTTCGAGATCGGCCGCATCTTCCGCAACGAGGGTATGGACCTTACCCACAACCCCGAGTTCACCACGATGGAGGCCTACCGCGCCTTCTCCGATCTCGAGGGCATGAAGGCGCTCGCCCAGGGTGTCATTAAGGCCGCTAACAAGGCTATCGGCAACCCCGAGGTTATTGAGTACCAGGGCCAGACCATCGACCTTTCTGGTGAGTGGGCCAGCCGTCCCATGACCGACATCGTCTCCGACGTGCTCGGCAAGCAGGTCACCATCGATACGCCGGTCGAGGAGCTTGCTGCCGCCGCACGCGAGAAGGGCCTGGAGATCAAGCCCGAGTGGACCGCCGGCAAGATCATCGCCGAGATCTATGACGAGCTGGGCGAGGACACCATCGTCAACCCCACCTTCGTGTGCGATTACCCCATCGAGGTTAGCCCGCTTGCCAAGCGCTTTGAGGATGATCCGCGCCTGACCCATCGCTTTGAGCTGGTCATCGCCGGTCACGAGTACGCCAACGCGTTCTCCGAGCTCAACGACCCGGTCGACCAGGCCGAGCGCTTCGCTGCCCAGATGGCCGAGAAGGCCGGTGGCGACGATGAGGCCATGGAGTACGACGAGGATTACGTGCGCGCCCTCGAGTACGGTATGCCTCCCGCGGGTGGCATCGGCATCGGTATCGACCGCGTGGTCATGCTGCTCACCAACCAGGCTTCCATCCGCGACGTGCTGCTGTTCCCGCACATGAAGCCCGAGAAGGGTTTCCAGTCCGGTGCCGCTGCTGCCAAGGCCGCCGAGGCCGGCAACGCCGCGAGCCCCTTCGTCAAGCCGCTTAAGCCCACGGTTGATTATTCCAAGATTGCCGTTGAGCCGCTGTTTGAGGAGTTCGTCGACTTTGATACCTTCTCCAAGAGCGACTTCCGCGCCGTGAAGGTCAAGGCATGCGAGGCCGTCAAGAAGTCCAAGAAGCTGCTGAACTTTACGCTCGATGACGGCACCGGCACCGACCGCACCATCCTCTCCGGCATTCACGATTATTACGAGCCCGAGGACCTGGTCGGCAAGACCCTGCTCGCCATCACCAACCTGCCTCCGCGCAAGATGATGGGCATCCCCAGCTGTGGCATGCTCATCAGCGCCATCCACGAGGAGGAGGGCGAGGAGCGCCTCAACCTGATTCAGCTCGACGCTTCCATCCCTGCCGGCGCGAAGATGTACTAGGGGGTTACGCGGTTCTACGAACCGCGTAACGGCTCGACGCTGCGCGGGCCGCATTTGGACAATCTGACGTTCAACTTCAAGGGCGCGACCAGAAGGTCAGCGCCCTTTCGTTTCACGTCACCTTGTCTCAAATGCAGCCCGCTCGCTCATATGACCCAATCCACTGTCAAGGGCCACAATGGCCCCGCCGACCGCTTGCAATCGGTCGGCGGGGCCTGCCGTTAAACCCGTCCCGGTCCGCCCCCGGCATGTCATCGACGCCTTCGGCTCAGTCTCATATCCGCGGATACCGCTCCGGCGGCCCGCAATCCTCTCCTTCGGCGGGGTTCCCCTAGTCTGTCTTCGCGCATGCGGCGGCCGCCGCGCGCACAGCGAGAACGGGGGTGTCCCCGAAGGCTGCCCGGCTCGCCGGGACGGGGGCTTATGTCTATTCCGCGCCCTCCCGGCACATCGTGCCGAGGGCCCACAGCCACCTGTTAGCGTCAATATATTTTTCACCATTTTCACCAACGTATTTTC
>NZ_QSTX01000016.1:269-51662 GCF_003438785.1 Collinsella sp. OM06-18AC | reverse complement strand
CGGATGACTTGAAGAAGGGGGAGGCCTCGCGGCCTCCCCCTTTTTTGTATCTCGGGCAATTTGTCTCACATAGTAGCTGTGTTTTATAACCCTCGTTTGTCGCATCTTCTGCGAACGGGCTACAATAACTTAGTCTGTGCGATATGGAGGTGAACATGGCTGAAGCTGGTATCGGCGTTGATATCGTCGAGATTTCCCGCATGAAATCAATTCTTGAAAAGACGCCGTCGTTTGCTCGGCGTGTGTTTACCGAAGAAGAGCGTGCGTATTGCGATGTATCATCGCGTCCCGCTGCTCACTATGCGAGCCGCTTTGCTTCGCGCGAGGCGGTGCTTAAAGCTCTCGGCACGGGTTTTAGTCAAGGCGTGGGTCGCAAGGATGTTTCGGTAACGCGTGATAAACTCGGCAAACCGAAGGCGCTGCTTTCGGGCCGTGCTCTCGAGATCGCTCAAGAACTGGGCGTTGTTGAGGTCGCTCTTTCCATTACGCTTACGGGAGACTTGGCCGTTGCGAATGCCATCGCGATTACCGAAGATGCTCGGCCTAAGCCAAAAGATGAAAAGGTGAGCACCAAGAAACGCGTTGCGCAGACATTTAAAGAGGCTCGCTCTGTATTAGATGAGCTCGAGCAGCTGCAGAATTCAGCATTGACGGAGCACCTGGGCGATGCTTCGCAAGATACGCTAGGAGCATAGATGAAACCGGTTTTGAGTACCGAAGAAGTCGTTCGTCTCGAGGATATCATCGAACGCGAAGGGACTTCGAAGGCCGAGCTTATGGAGCTAGCGGGTGAGTTTGCCGCTAACGAGGTTTTGAAGCTCAATCCCGATCGGGTTCTCGTTTTGGTCGGTTTTGGTAATAATGGCGGCGACGGTTGGGTTGCCGCCGATATCCTGAGCCATAAGGGTGTGGACGTGGATATCGTTTCTCCGGTTGAACCGGATGAGATTCCTGCTGCTCTGGCACGTCATGTTGCTCGTCGTACTGCCGGCCGCGATGTGCACGTTTGCGTCGGCCCCTCGCGTGATGAACTCGAGGTTTTGATCGATAAGGCCGATGTTGTTGTCGATGCCATTTTTGGTACCGGTTTCCACGGGAATCTGCGTGCGCCGTTCTCCATTTGGATTCCTACGGTCAATGAATGCGCCGATTGTGTCGTATCCATTGATGTCCCCTCGGGCCTGAATGCAGAGACGGGCGTTGTTGATGACGACTGCATTCGTGCCGAGCGCACGGTGACGATGATTGCGCCCAAGATTGGTCTGTATAGCGCTGATGGTCCTGAGTATGCTGGCGATTTGATCTGCGGCAATCTTTACGACCGTCTTGACGAGGTCATCGATGATGTCGACCACGCCGCCGAGATTGTCGAGCCCGGTGACTTAGTTGATTACTTTGCTCCGCTACCATCGAATATCGATAAGTATTCCCGTGGCTCCGTGCTTATTGTCGCCGGATCTGCGCAATATCCTGGTGCTGCCATTATGGCGGCCAAGTCTGCAGCTCGCGCGGGTGCTGGTTACGTGGCAGTCGCGGCTCCTGACGCCTGCGCCAATCTCATTCGCATGGCACTTCCTTCGATTCCGGTCTTTGCTATTCCGTCTGATTCCCGCGGCTCCTTTGGCGCCGCTGCGCGCATGACGGTGTGCGAGATCGCAAAGAAGTACAGCTGCGTGCTGTGCGGTCCCGGTATGACGACGTCTGCCGGCGCTATGCAGGTGGTTTCGGGCTTGCTCGAGCTTGATGTACCGCTAATTTTGGACGCCGATGCACTCAACTGCCTTGCTAAGATTGCCATTGACGGTATTGATAGTAACCCCGAGATGTATCGCCGCGAGCAGCCGTTGGTTATGACGCCGCACTATCGTGAGCTTTCGCGCCTGGTTGCCGGTGACGAGGTGAACGACCTTGGTACCGCGATTGCGGCCGCGCAGAAGGTTGTCTGGGCTGCAGGCTCCGACAATCTGGTGGTCATTGCCAAGGGGCCGACGACGGCTATCTGTGGCGTTGAGCGTGTGCTGCTGCCGCTCTCGGGTCCGGCTTCTCTGGCAACTGCCGGTTCGGGTGATGTTCTCGCGGGTATTTTGGCCGGCACGCTTGCCACCATGCGCGACGAGATGGATCGTTGGGAGTTGCTGTATTCGTACGCCGTCGCACTTCACAGCTACGCCGGTTTTGCCGCGGCGACGGAGTATGGTGAGAAGAGCGTCATCGCGACCGATCTTATCGACTTGATCGGTCCTGCCATGGAGCTGGCGGCAAAGGATGCGCTCGAAGATCTGGGAATCATGGACGAAGGGTCGGATGACTAATCATGAATAAAGCCGATTTGACGCGCTGGTCCTGGGTCGAGATCGACCGCGGGGCGCTCCGTCGCAACACGAGGGCCTATAAGAACTTGTTGAATCCGCGTCAGCGCCTGTGCTGCGTGGTCAAGGCCGATGCTTATGGTCATGGAGCTGTTGAGTGTGCCAAGATCATGTATTCGGCCGGTGCCGACATGTTTGCCGTGGCGACGGTTAACGAGGGCGTTGGGCTCCGTCAGGGCGGGATTACTAAGCCCGTCCTGATTCTAAGTGAGCCGCCTATCGAGGCTATTCCTGCATTGCTCGAATTCGATATCATGCCCTCGGTCTATACGTCCGATTTTGCTCTTGCGTATGGCGAATGCGCCGTCGCGGCGGGCAAGGTGGGCAAGTACCATCTTGCCATCGAGACGGGCATGAATCGTATCGGTGTTCACTACACACAGGTGCTCGACTTTGTACGCGGCATCAGTTTCCATCGCGGCATCCAGTGCGACGGCGTATTTACGCACTTTGCCACGGCCGATGAACCTTCGGGTTGGGACTACAAGCTGCAGTGCCAGCGTTTTACCGAGGCCGTTCAGGCCATTAAGGACGCAGGTTTTGAATGCGGTATCGTGCATTGTGCCAATACGCCGTCCTCGATGCTCGATTCTTCAATGCACTTTGACATGATTCGTGCCGGCATCGGTTTGTATGGTCTGCAGCCATGTGAGCTGAGTGGTCGCGTGATGCAGCTTGATCCCGTCATGAGCGTCCACGCGCGTGTGACGCGCGTGGCGCATCCTGCGATGGGCGAGGGCGTGGGCTACGGCTTTACCTACCGCGTACCGCGCACGCGCGTTCAGATCTGCACCCTTCCGATCGGTTATGCCGATGGCCTTTCGCGTACGCTTTCCAATCGTATGGACGTGCTGTATCGCGGCGAGCGTGTGCGTCAGGTGGGCAATATCTGCATGGACCAGTTTATGGTCGCCATTCAGTCCAACCCGGCGCATGAGATTCCCGAGGCCGAGTATGGTGACGAGATGATCATTGTCGGCCGCGATGGAGATGCCGAGATTACCATGGACGAGATGGCGCGCCTACGCGGCACGATTAACTACGAGGTCGCTTGCGGCTTTGGTATGCGTCTCGACAAGGTCTACGTGTAGGAGTCGCTATGGGCGTCATGCACATCCCCGGCCATAGCCATCAGGCGCCGCGTGAGGTCGCACTCGAGGAGATCGAGGCCGTTCTGGGCGATTGTCACCTTTGCCAGCTTTACCAGTCGCGCCATAACATCGTGTTTGGCGTGGGAAACCCCCACGCTCGCGTGATGTTTATTGGCGAGGCGCCGGGCCGCAATGAGGATTTGCAGGGCGAGCCCTTTGTGGGGGCGGCAGGCGAGGACCTCAACGGCATTTTGTCGCTGGCGGGGCTCAAACGCGAAGACGTCTACATTGCCAACGTGCTTAAGTGCCGCCCGCCGGGAAACCGCAATCCGCGTCCCGAGGAAGTGCTGGCTTGCTCGCCATTTTTGCGTGAGCAGATTCGAAGCATCTGGCCCGATATTATTGTGACGCTCGGCAACCCCGCGACGCACTTTGTGCTAAAGACCGAGATTGGCATTACTAAGCTGCGCGGCAGGTTCCACCAGATGGGGCATTTTGTGGTAATGCCCACGTTCCATCCGGCAGCAGCGCTGCGCAATCCGGCGTGGCAGGAGCTGCTGGAGGAAGACTTTAAGATGCTGGGCGACTATCTGGAGCGACATCCCGCGCCAGAGGACGCCTCGGAATAATAAGGAGCATATATGTCCCTGGAGCGCCTGGGGGTAGGTACTTACAAAACGACTTGCGCTGCCGATACGGAGTACTTTGGCGAGCTAATTGCACCGTGCCTTGAGGACGGCGATGTGCTCATCCTGACCGGTGGCCTGGGAGTGGGCAAAACTCACTTTACCAAGGGCGTCTCGCGCGGGCTGGGCGATGGGCATATGGTTACGAGCCCTACGTTCGCCCTCATGGCCGTTCACGATCAAGGTCGTATTCCGCTGTTTCACTTTGATCTATACCGCCTGGAGCATGCCTACGAGCTCGAGGATACGGGCATTTTCGATGTGCTGGGCTATGAGGGTGCTTGCCTGCTGGAATGGGGCGAACAATTCCAGGACGAGCTGACGGATGAGTATCTTTCGGTGACGCTCAGGCGTGATGAGGGCGACAGCGACGTGCGAACGATAACGCTTGAGGCGCACGGTGACCGCGCAATGGAGCTTTCCCATTTGATTGATAAGGCTGTACAAGATGAGCTTGCATAACGACAACGCGCTGGTGGTGGCGCTCGATACCTCGACTGACATGCTTGCCTGCGCGGCAAGCTGGATTGATGGGCAGACGGGTGAGACGAAGCTCGTGAGTGGCGACCACATGTGTCGCCGTCACGCCAACGTTGAGCTCGTGAATACCGTTGATGGCGTGCTGGCTCAAGCCGGTCTGGATCGCAGCGATGTTGGTTGCTATGTGGTCGGCCGCGGCCCGGGGTCCTTTACGGGTGTGCGCATCGGCATCTCCACTGCCAAGGGCCTCGCGCGTGGTGCCAATGTTCCGCTGCTGGGCGTGTCGACGCTCGACGCTTGCGCTTGGACGGCGTGGAAGGCTGGCGTGCGCGGCAAGCTTGGTATCTTGGCCGATGCTATGCGCGGTGAGGTATATCCGGCGCTGTATATGCTGGTCGATGAGGGTCCCGAGCGTCAATTTGAGCGCGAACACGTGGTCAAGGCCGCCGTGGCGCTCGATGAGTGGCGCCAAGCAGCGGACTGGGGCCAGGTTCAGCTGACCGGTGACGGTCTAGTGCGCTATGGCAAGCTGCTGGGTGAGGACGAGGCCGCCCGCTGCGTGGAGCGCGACCTGTGGTGGCCTTCGGGCGAGGGCTTGCTGCTCGCGCACGCTGCGGGTGACGGCGATCCGGCCCGCGTCCTGCCGATTTACACGCGCCTTTCGGATGCCGAGGAAAACGAGCGCAAGCGTCTTGGTCTTGCCGAGAGTGCGCAGAGCGAAATTACGGGTGTTGCCGATGAGCTCGCCGGTCGTCATCTGCAGTTCCGTCCCATGGGCGCGGCGGATGCCGAGGGCGCAAGCGCGCTGGAGGCTGCCTGCTTTGAAGGTGCCGGACACGAGGCATGGACGCCGGGCATGTTCCTGTCCGAACTGGGCGAGGACGTCGCTGCGCCGCGTAGTTGGTGGGTGGCACACGACGACGGCAAGCTGCTGGGCCTTGCCGGCGGTATGGTCGTGGACGGTGATGTGCAGATTCTGGATGTCGCCGTCGACCCGGCACATCGCCGTGAGGGCATTGCCCGCAAGCTGCTGTCGCATGTGAGCTATGATGCCCAGATGCTCGGCTGCACTACGGCTTCGCTCGAGGTCGAGGACGGTAACGAGGGAGCGACCGCGCTTTATAACGCTCTGGGCTTTACCGAGGCTGGCCGTCGCCGCGGCTACTATGGTGCCGGCAAGGACGCCATCGTCATGACGGCTCCGCTGCCCCTGGTGCTTCCGGTCGATAATGCTTCGCCCGAGCCGACGGCGGCAGAGCAGCGCGTATGGCCGCTGCCTGCGCCTGGGCGCTCCGAGGGGGAGCGTGCCGAAATTGAGCGCCGCCGCCTAGTGCTCGCTATCGAGAGCTCCTGCGACGAGACGGCCGTGGCGATTATCGATGCGGATGGCAATATGCTGGCCAACCAGGTGTCGACACAGATTGATTTTCACGCCCGCTTTGGCGGCGTGGTGCCCGAGATCGCCTCGCGCAAACACGTTGAGGTGATTGTGAGTGTCGTGGATGCGGCGCTCGAGGATGCCGCAGCATCGCTTGGTCTTGAGGGTGGAGCCATCGCGCCGAGCGAACTCGCCGCTGTTGGCGTGACGCAGGGTCCGGGCCTGGTGGGTGCTCTGGTAGTGGGCGTCGCCTTCGCCAAGGGCTTTGCCTATGCCGCCGGCAAGCCGCTCGTGTGCGTCAACCATCTGGAGGGCCATCTGTTCGCCAACCTGCTGGCGCAGCCCGATCTCAGGCCGCCGTTTATCTTCACGCTCGTCTCGGGCGGTCATACCATGCTCGTGCACGTGAAGGCATGGGGCGACTACGAGGTACTTGGTGAGACACTCGACGATGCTGTGGGCGAGGCCTTCGACAAGGTAGCCAAGGCGTTGGGTCTGGGCTATCCCGGTGGCCCCATCATCTCCAAGCTGGCCGAGACGGGCAACCCCCGCGCGATCGATTTTCCTCGCGCGCTTAACAGCAGGGGAGACTATCGTTTCTCGCTTTCGGGTCTTAAAACGGCCGTGACGCTCTACATCGAGCAGGAGACCAAGGCCGGGCGCACGATTCACCTGCCCGATCTGGCGGCTTCGTTTGAGGCAGCCGTCTTTGACGTTCAGTACAAGAAGGCCAAAAACGCCCTGCATGCCACCGGATGCAAGGAATACTGCATCGGCGGCGGCGTCTCGGCTAATCCGCATCTGCGCGAGATGATGATCAAGAAGCTTGGGCGTCAGGGGATCCGCGTAACGGTGCCACCGCTTTCGGCGTGCACCGACAACGCCGCCATGATCGCAGAGGTTGCCCGCCGTAAATTCGACCGAGGAGAAATCTCGCCGTTCGACGTCGACGCCGATCCAAACATGACGCTGTAGCTGGTACGGCGCGGTCCCCGGACGGAGGGGCCGGATATAAGGTTTCCTGCTCTACAGTCCTGCGCAAGACGAAGGCCACATTAAGTGGCCTTCTTTGCGTGCGGAACTCGCGATAAACCTTATATCCGGCCCCTCCGTCCGGGGACCTTTCTGTATCGATATAGCTTCTGAGCTGGTTTGGCGTCGACAACGTCCGGCAAGGTTAGCCAGCTGCGTCGAATTTCCGGCGTGCTTTAGCTGAAAGAAAAAGATGGTGTGCGGAGCTTTGCTCCGCATTTGGGATGGGAGCCCCTGAGAGCCGCGGGAGCCGGGCGGCGCATATGAACTTTATCGCGAGTTCCGCACGCAAAGGAAAGCACTTAATGTGCTTTCCGTCTTGCGCAGGACTGTAGAGCAGGAAAGTTCATATGCGCCGCCCGGCTCCCGCGGCTCCCGAGGGGCATCTCTCATGCAAAAACTTTTGTTGGGTAAAGTCCGAGGTCAATGGCGTTTTATACCGAGAAATTCAAAAATAGTTGAAAATTCATTACAAATTTGCGTTGACTTTAGGTAACTAAAGTTTCATACTCCTTTTTCAACCACTGGGGGATGTGAACACGTACGGATCGTTCGCATCATGATTGAAGAGGATTTTTTAGACATGTTCACGCATCAGCTAAACATTATCAGCGTAGTAATTATCTGATGCGGGTTAGCACATACAGCTAGCCCGTACGATAACGGGCGGCTGATGAAGATGAGGGCCGTCGAGCGCAACCGACGGCCCTCATTTTTTATGTCTGAGAAGTTCTTTTTAGAGGAGGAAATGTAATGAACGGAGTTTTGCTCATGGTTGTGGCCGCGGCGGTGCTCGCCTGCGGCTATCTGGGCTATGGCCGATGGCTGGCCAACAAGTGGGGCGTTGACAAAGAGGCCCTCACGCCGGCCAAGCGCATGAAGGACGGCAAGAGCTTCTCGCCCGTCTCTGCCTTCACCGCGTTCTCGCACCAGTTCAGCTCGATCTGCGGTGCCGGCCCTGTTACGGGTACGATCGTCGCCATGGCTTTTGGCTGGCTGCCCGTCGTGCTCTGGGTCCTCGTCGGCGGCATCTTCTTTGGCGCCGTCCACGACTTTGGCGCCCTGTATGCCTCGATGAAGAACAACGGCAAGTCGCTCGCTCAGCTCATCGAGAAGTACATCGGCAAGACCGGCCGTCGCCTGTTCCTGCTGTTCTGCTGGCTGTTCTGCATCATCGTCATCGCCGCCTTCACCGACATGGTCTGCAAGACGTTCATGTTCACCCCGGCCGTTGACGCTTCTGGTGCTGCTACCGGTGCCATCGACTTCACCAAGTCCTATGCCGCCGGCTGCGCTGGTACCATCTCCATCCTGTTCACCTTCGTCGCTATCGCCTTTGGTTGGGCCCAGAAGAAGTTCAACCTCACCGGTGCTACCGAGTTCGTCACCGGCGTGGTCCTCATGGTTCTCATGTTCGCCGTCGGTATGCAGTTCCCGGTCTACCTGGATAAGTTCCAGTGGTTCGCCGTCGTCATGGTCTACCTGGTCTTCGCTGGCGCTATGCCCATCCAGATGCTCAAGACCCCGCGTGACTACCTCACTTCCATCATGATGATCGTCATGATCGTTTGCGCTGTCCTCGGCATCGTCGTCCTGGGCGTCAACGGTCAGGCCACCATCACCGCTCCGGTCTTCACCGGCTTCTCCACTGCCTCCGGCATGATGTTCCCGGTCCTGTTCGTCTCCGTCGCTTGCGGTGCTCTCTCCGGTTTCCACAGCCTCGTTTCTTCCGGCACCTCTTCTAAGCAGGTCGAGAAGGAGCAGGACGCCGTCAAGGTCGGTTACGGCGCAATGATCGTCGAGTCCTTCGTCGGCATCCTTGCCATCATCGTCGCCGGCATCATGTTCTCCGATATGAACACCGCCGGTACCGGCGCCCTCAACGCTGGTGTCGCTTCCACCCCGTTCCAGATCTTCGCCGCTGGCATCTCCCGCGGTATGCAGGCCTTCGGTGTTGACGGCACGCTCGCTATCGTCTTCATGACTATGAACGTCTCCGCTCTGGCCCTGACCTCGCTCGACGCCGTCGCCCGCATCGCCCGCACCTCGTTCTCCGAGTTCTTTGCCCAGACCAACGATGCTCTGGCCATCGAGTCCAAGGCCGGCTATATGAAGGTCCTCGGCAACCCCTGGTTCGCCACGGTCGTTACCCTGCTTCCCGGTCTCGCCCTCGCTTTTGGTGGCTATGCCAACATCTGGCCGCTCTTTGGTGCTTCCAACCAGCTGCTCGGCGGTATGACCATGATCACCCTCGCCGTGTTCTGCAAGTGCACCGGTCGCAAGGGCTGGATGCTCTACGTGCCCGTCGCCTTCCTGCTCTGCTGCACCTTCACCTCGCTGGTCCAGAGCGCCATGGGCTGCATGACCGCCGTCCAGGCCTACGGTTTCTTCGGTACCATCCCGGCTACCGCCACCACGGCCGCCGTCTCCGTCGCCGCCACCAAGGGCCTGCAGCTCGTCTTTGCCGTTCTGCTGATGGTCCTGGGCCTCATCGTCGCCGTCAACTGCCTCAAGGAGTTCTTCGGCAAGGAGGCTGGCTCCATGCCCGACGAGGAGCCCGAGTGGTCCGAGATGGGCAAGGCCGAGTACGGTCGCGCCGCTGCCGCTGAAGCTCCTGCCGACGCCGAGGCCGCCAAGGCCTAGTCGGTCGGACGGGTTGAATCTCCCGTCTATTTGACTCGGAAAGACCGGGTCCGCAATCAAGCGGACCCGGTCTTTTTTCTTGTGAGAACAGGTGGTGCAAGGGCGTTCTCGCAGATGTTTTGCGTGGATAGGCTCGTGCGTTGTACCATATGGACGTATATGTGTGCATATGAAAGGGGCCCCGTGGCCAAGACGGTATATTCCGATAATCAAAACAATGTCGATGCCCTGGCTGAGCGTCTGAGCAGCCAGACATCGCTTTCTGCCGAGCGTGCCAAGCTGGTTGCCTACGACCTGCTTTGCCGCAAGGCGCTCAAGATTAAGTCGAGTGCGCTGGCGCAGATTTTCCGCTCCGTCGATAAGGAGTGCGACACCAAGGCGATGCGCGATGAGCTTATCGCGGCAAATATCGTGACCAAGATCGAGGGTAGTGGCATTAACGGGCGCCCGGCGTTCTATACCATCAATGCCGAGATCCGCGATGCCCAGGAGCAACCTGCCGAGTCCGTCGAAGATTTTGTCGTCGAGGATTTCGCTGACGTGCCTGCTGTGGAAGAAGCTGCTCCGCGTGAGCATGTCGATACCGATGAGTTGCTCGATGAGAACGTCGTGCGCGCCTTTACGGCCAAGGCAGGACGCGGCGGTTTTGGCGGGGGTGGCAAGCGCGATGCGCAGCGCCGCGCCCAGCAGGAGCGCTTCCGTCGCGCCGTTGCTCAAAAGGGTGAGACGGATGCCGAGGCTGTTGAGAACGAGGTTGCTGCCGAGTCGCAGAAGCCCGCGAAGGAGCAAAAGCCCGTGGAGGCCCAAGAGCCCAAGCGTCGTCGCGGTGCTCACTTTAAGGCCGCGCAGCAGGATGTCGCGCGTGAGGTTGAAGAGCCTTCCGAGGTTGCAGACGATGTTGAGGAGTCTGCCAAGAGGGCTCCGGGTTCGTGTCGTCCCGGCCGCGGTTTTGCGGGACGCGCGTATCCCGTAAAGCGTCAGGAGAAGGGCGAGCCGGCTTCGACCGCTCAGGACGAGAAGGCCGAACAAACCGAGAAAACCGTTGAGCCGGCGGCTCGCGAGCAGCAACCTTCCGAGTCGCAGCCTGCGGCTGACACTGAGGTCAAAGCTCAACAGACCGCTGATAAGCAGGCGGGGGAGAGCGCCTCAGGCAAGCCCCGCCGTCGTCGTCACCGCGGCGGTCGTGGCTCAAATGCCGAGGCCGCGGCCGAGAAGACAGCGACACAAAACGGAGATGAGAAGGCCGAGACTCCGGTGGATCAGGTCAAGCGCCAGCCGGCGAAGGAGGCCAAGTCCGATCGTCCGCAAAAGCGCTCGTCTGCGCCCAAGCAGGAACGTAATACCCGGGCAGATTCCAAGCGTAAGCCTCATGCACAGGCTGAGCCTGCCGCGGCTGATAGTGCTACCCAGCAGCCCGAGTCGGCCGTCCACGGCGAGGTATCGGCGTTTGCCCTTGCCCGCGTTTTAGGCAGGCAGCTGCTCAAGGTTGTCCCTACGCCCACGGCGCTCTCTAAGATCAAGGAGCAGCAGACGCAGATCGTAAAGGTCGAGGGCAAGGACGGCAAAAAGGCTCCGCAGCGTACTCAGCACAACGAGATGTCCAACCGCAAGATTGCCGAGGAAATCGCAATCATCCAGGCTTGGATCGAGCAGAACCGAGGTGCCGATACGCCGGTTGCCTCGCGCCGCCAGCGTGCCTACCAGATCTTTAACGACGAGAAGGCTTTTGACGGCAAGCACGGTGAGCGCTTGATCAGGCGTATGACCGAAAAGGGCATCAGTATGCAGGCGATCAAGGTCGCCCCCAATCGCCCCGTGCACTTTACGGGCTTCTTTACGCTGGGAGCCGACAAGCCGTTCATTATGGTCGAGAACCTGGACACCTACGACGAGATCGTCAAGCTGCTGCGTGGCCGCAAGCACGCCAAGCTCTTTGGCATCAAGGTGGGCGGCGTGATTTTTGGCGGCGGATGCAAGGCGAGCGTCTCGCATGCCCTGGATGATTATCTGGCCGAGATTGGCTATCGCTTTAACTACGTCTACTACGTGGGCGATATCGATCGCGAGGGCGCGCGCATCGTCGAGCAGACTCGCAATGCCAATGTGGTTGAGATTCGCCTGCATGCCGGCATGTATCGCGCTATGCTCGCCGAGCATAAGCGTCGCGTGAAGGCCGGCGGCGAGTGCGAGCCCGCGGCTGCCAACCAGGGTGTGCCGCAGAACTTGGCAGCGACGATCAAGGATCTGCCCATGGTCACGCGCGTGCAGTTCCGCAACGTGCTGCGCGAGGGCGGGCGCATTCCGCAGGAGATTCTGATGACCGCCGACTATCGGGATGGCGATTCGGGAAGCTTCGACCGCATGCTTAATAACTAAGTTCCGCCGGCCCCGGGAGAGCGGGGACACCGGCTTAGGTTTCCTGCTCTACAGTCCTGCTCACGACGGAGGCCACATTAAGTGGCCTCCTGTTCGTGCGGAACTCGCGATAAACCTAAGCCGGTGTCCCCGCTCTCCCGGGGCCTGTCGTGGCTTGGCCGTTGCATGCGGCTCGCTTTTCGGAACGGGGCTGACGGACACGTTCCGAAATCTACCACCGTCGCTGTACAGGGTGTCTATAAAGAGCCGTGGCCAAAAAACGGCAAATATGAGTACTGATACTCTTTTAGTAGCAGTAATTTTGACCACATTTAAGGTGATTTGACGTGTCGATCGAGCAGATAAGCTGCCGTATCTCCTCAAGTGTTCATTAAAGGAAGACCTTGATGCGAATAAATCTCATTAAGATCTTCTTTTATTAACGAAAATAATGTAGCTACAACGGTAACAGTACTCATATTTGCCGTTTTTTGGCCACAGTCCTTCGGAGGGTCCTCGAAAATAGTCCCGAGCCGGCACTTGGGGACGTTCCTATAATGTCGGCACTTAGGAGCGTCCCCAAGTGCCGACACCGCGTCTGCCTGCGGCGGCCGCGCCCCGCTGCGTCGCTCCGCATCCTTGCGGGTTCGGATTCCTCCGCTTGGCGGCGTTGGCTCGATTTGCTTGACGTGAGGGGCTCTTGGCTGGTGTGGGACGGAGGGATTCCGCGTCCGCCTGGTCGGCGACCGCGCCCCGCTGCGTCGCTTCGCTCCTTGCGTGCTGCGCTGGAAAACGCTTCGCGTTTCCTCAGCTCCGCACCCTTGCGGGCTCGAATTCCTCCGCTTGCCCACAAGAAAGCGCCCTGGGCCGTTATGGGCTTAGGGCGCTCAGTTTTAATGGCTGGGACGGAGGGATTCGAACCCCCAACAGCCGGCACCAAAAACCGGAGTTCTACCGTTGAACTACGTCCCAATGTGTGGTGTTGCCCAAAAGCAACTCGTCTAGTTTACCTAATCTGCGAGGGCATCGCAAACGCCATCGAGTAGGCGTACGGCGAGCGTCTGCGCGTCGCTGGCCGTGAAGGTGCCGTTGTAGCGCGTCATGCCCGTGAGCTCAATGCGAATGCGAGCCGGCTTCTGCTGCACGGCGACATTGGCGGTGCGGATGCGCTGGGCCAGGTTGTGGCACTCGGCGAGGGCAATCGTGGCGCGTGGCGCGGCGTCGGCGGGCAGCTCGTCGCTTGCGATCTCGAGCACCAGGTCAACGTCGGTTGGGACCTCGGAGTCGCAGAGCATCATGCCGCTGTTGTCGGTCGTTGCCGTGGCGATGTTCCACATGCGCGAAGCAACGCTGCGTGCGATGGGGTCCTCACCGATAACGGCGATCTGGAAGCGCTCGAGCACGTTGGCGGCGCGAGCAAAACCGATGCGGGACTCGGCTTCGGTGACCGAGGGCTTGCCCTCCCACACATGGTGCAGGCGGTTGATGTAGGCGTAGGTGTCCTGGAAGGCCATGCCGTCGGCAAACAGGCCGACATTTTCCTGGAACTGCTGCAGGGCGGCCTCGGTATGCGGACCAAAGTAGCCGTCGTCTTCGCCACAGGCAAAGCCCAAAACGTTGAGAGCGCGCTGCAGGGCCTTGACGTCGGCGCCGTGAAAATTGGGCATGCGAAGATACAGGGTGCGGTCGCCCAGCTTATACGAGGCGTCGACCAGGGCGCTCCAGCAGGGGATATCGACAGCATAACCGGCCGCAAGGCCGCTATCGAGCCTAAACGTGCCAACGGCCTGCTCGGTGGTGGTGCCAAAGCGCTTGTCGGCGACCTCGTCGGCATCGATGGTGTAACCGAGCTGCAGAAGGCGGGACTGAACATCCTCGACGGCTGCTCCCTGCATGCCCGTGGTAATAGGTTCCATGAACGAACCCCTTTCGGCGTACGATTCGTACTATTTTGAGCGCGTGTCGGATAGACAACGCGAGACAATGCATAAACATGCACTCAACAGTGTAGCAACTTGTACCCAAACGCGCTGCCCACAGGTTTTGTGACCCCCGCTAGTTGAGGCGCTCCACAAAGAAATCTGCCATGGAGAGGAACAGTTCGCGTGCGTGCGGGTCAAGCTCAACGTTCTCGATGGCAGCCTTGGCTTTTGCGGTCAGGTCCAGCGCGTAGGCGTGAGCATATTCGATGGAGCCGGTCTGCTGGAAGATCTCCACGGCGCGCGCGAGCTGCGTGGGGTCCTCGGTGCCCGAGGAAAGGATTGCCTCGACCTCGTCGTGATGGCGCTCATCAGACAGGGCGTGCACGGCAACGAGCGTGCGTTTGCCCTCGGTGATGTCGGTGCGGAAGTCCTTGTTGGCGGCCTCTTTGGTGCCGACCAAGTTGAGCAGGTCGTCCTGAATCTGAAAGGCAAGGCCGGTGTGCAGGCCAAAGGCGCGTAGCGCCTCGACCTGCTCTTCGCTGCCGCCGCCGATAATGGCTCCGGCGGCAAGCGGCGTGGCTCCGCTGTAATACGCGGTCTTGTGCGTCGCCATGTCCAGGTAGTCATCAACCGAGATATCAAAGCGCTCGTCACGGACCCAACCCAGGTCAAGCGCTTGACCCTCGATGGTGCGGACGATCATCTCGGTAAGCTCGTGGAGCACACGCAGCTTCACGTCGGACTCGAGCGTGGGATCGTCGAGAACCGTCTTGGTGACCATGGTGAGCGCCAGGTCACCGCAGTTGATGGCAAGACCGGTGCCCTCGGTAAGGTGCATGCAGGGCTTGCCGCGACGAATCTGCCCGTTGTCGGCGATGTCGTCGTGGATGAGTGCGCCCGACTGAAAGTGCTCGATGGCCGCCGCTGCGCTGCGGGCGCTCTCAAAGCTGCCGCCTACCGCAGTGGCGGCGAGCATGCAGATGAGCGGGCGGTGGCGCTTGCCAGCGTTTGCCGTAAATGCCGAGAGCGGGGTATACAGGTAGCGCTCGATATCGGCGGAAGTCGCCTGTCCGTCAAAGAACGTGGCCAGATAGTCGTTAATCTGGTCAAAGTGCTGGGCTAAAAAGCTGGTAAACGGACTGGACACGGGTTCTCGCATTCTTTGATAGGTTGCATCGTTGCATTATGCAGACAACATATTGCCACATTAGGGCGTCGAGCGCGGCGGTTGAAGACGATTGGTCCATGCGGCCGCAAGTGCGGTAGGGGCTTGGCTAGATAAGCCCAAAGTGTTCGAGCGCGGTGACGACGCCGTCGTGGTCGATGCTGTCGGTGACATAGTCGGCCTTTTCCTTGAGGAAGTCCGGCGCATTGCCCATGGCGATACCGACATCGACGGCGTTCATCAGCGAGACGTCATTGCTGGCGTCGCCGATGCCGTATACGGTTCCGTGGTGGGGATCGAGGGCGTCGAGTACGGACTGGATACCCTCGCGCTTGGTGCATTCGCGAGGCGAAATCTCGGTCACTTCGAGCTCGAGCTCGTTAAAGCAGAGCAGCGGCTCAAACGCTTGATCCTGAGCGATGCGGTTGGCAAGCGACGTGGACATTAAGATCTTGTAGGCGCTGTAATGTTGCAGCTGCGTAATTGCATCGCCCACGGTGCGGGCGTATCCCGGAGCGTCGGGCGCATCGGCACTCATGCGAACGACGCCATTGAGTCCCTCAAAACGAATCACTTCGTCCGATTGCTCAAGAATGGGAGCAAGGCGCTGCAGCATGCCGGGCGTCATCGCCAAATCGCGAATCACGTGTCCCTCAAGTTCGACATAGCCACCCGCGAGGCAGACGATGCCGGTCCAGGGCAGCTCGAGCAGCTTTGGATGGATGCAGCTCAGCGTGCGCCCTGTGCAGATAAACGCCATATTGCCCTTGGCGACAAAATCACGGATGGCTTGCGAGACCGCTTCATTGGGATAGGGGGAGAGGTCTCGCTCGCTCTCGGGAAGCTCTTGTGCCACTCGAGGGTCTTGCCAGGCGAGTGTTCCGTCGATATCGAAGAAGCAGATATCGCCGCGCTTATGGGCTGCGCTGACGGCAGGGGAGGCCGAGGTGGTGGACACAAATCCCGGCTCGAGGCCCATGATCTGGTCAAAATGCTCTTTGACGCGGGGAACGGAGATGCCAATAATCACCTGGGCGGTCTTGCCCGTAATGATGAGGCCCTTGGCGCCCACCGCGACAAACGACGCATTATCTGCAACGATGGAAGGGTCTGCGACCTCGACGCGCAGGCGCGTGGCGCAGTTGGTTGCGCCCACGATATTGCCAACGCCACCTAAAAGCTGAATTACCCGCTCGGCGAGGACGTGATCTTGATCGGATTGAATACTGACCTCGCCATTGGGAGATTGCTCTTTGGCAAAGCCGCTTCCCGTTAAACGATCGATTGCCGCGCGATTGGAGACATGATCCTCGCGGCCCGGCGTCTTAAGGTCATAGACCAAGATGAGTGCTCGAAAACTAACAAAAAAGATGAGGCTAAAGGCAAGACCGATACCGAGCGCCAAAAGGTAGGAGCCGGCATGCATTCGCATGAGTGGGATGAAGTTGAAGGCCGTCATTTCCATGAGACCGCCCGAGAAGATGCCGACGATGCCAAAGAAGTTCATGGTCATGGCAAGGCAGGAGGATAGGACGGCGTAGAGCAAAAAGAGTCCAGGATAGGTGAACATAAAGAGAAACTCGAGCGGCTCGGTGACACCGCAGACCACCGAGGCGACGATGGCGGGCAAAAGGATGACCTTAAGGCCGGCGCGGCGTTCGGGTTTGGCGGTGAAATAGAATGCTGCCGCGATGGCGGGAAGGCCAAAGAGCTTGCCCCAGCCGGTGGCGGTAAAACCTGCCCAGGGCGCAAGTTCATTTAAAGGGCGCGTGCTATGGGAGAGAATGGGGAGCAGGTTGGTCCACGTGGCGTAAATACCGTCGTGAATGACCAGATTGTCGTAATAGATGGGCATATAGAGCAGATGGTGCAGCCCCATGGGCTCGAGCGCTCGCTCCAAAAACACAAAGATGCCCACGCCGAAGGGGCCGACGCCCGCAAGTGCGTGGCGCAGCGTTTCGGTCACAGCGTATGCGAAGGGCACGATGGCGGCCGAGATGGCGGCAAGGGCAAACACGGCAAAAAAGCTGATGAGGTAGACCAGCGAGGAACCCGAGAAGGTGCCGAGCCAATCGGGAACCTTGGCATCGTAGAAGCGGTCATGGATGGCAACGACGGTTGCCGACACCGCCAGCGGGCCGATAATGCCGGTGTCGAGCGTCTTGATGCCGTCGATGACGGTGATGCCGCTGGCGGGGGTCAAAGATGATGGGTACTTAAGTCCAAGGTTGTCTCCGCTCAGCTTAATGATCTCGCTCAAAAAGAAGCAATAGGCAAAATAGGCCACGAGTGCCTCGAGGCAGCAGCGTGCCGGTTGCTTTTGGGCAAGACCGATAGGCAGCGCTACGGCAAAAAGGAGCGGGAGACGTTTAAAGACCGTCCACGAGCCGCGCTGGATGATGGTCCAGAAAACGTACCAAGGGGTTCCGTATACGGCGAGATCGCCGACGATGTCTACGGTCGTGGCGAGGGCGGAGATGCCGACCATGAGGCCTGATATAGAAAACAGCATGGCGGGCGCGAACATGGCTCCGCCAAAACGTTGGATTTTCTGCAGCATAATATGCCTTCCGGATGCAACATGCTGTGCGAGCAAGAACGTTTAAACAATGAACTCATTGTAGAGGACTGGCTGCTTGCCGCATTGACGGTTTTGATTCGGTCCGATTTGGGTTTCGGGGGAACCGTCGACGGTAAATAATCCGTGCTTTACCGATAATCGGTTTAAACAACTTTAAGAAATGCTATCGTGCCTAGCCATACATATTCATTAGAGGTGAAATCATGCCAAAAGCGATTTACGAAGGAATCTACCGCGAGATCCGTTCGCGCATCATCGACGGGACCTATGCGTTTCAGGAGATGCTGCCAACCGAAGCCGAGCTGACCGCGGAGTTTGGCTGCACGCGCAATACCGTTCGACGCGCCTTGAGCATGCTGGCCGACCAGATGTTTGTGCAGCCTATACACGGTAAGGGCGTGCGCGTTATTTGGCTTAAGGGCGAAACCGACATGCTGGGCGCACTCGAAGAGGTTGAGTCGTTTGGCGAGTTCGCAAAACGCAACAATGCCGTCGCATCGACCGAGGTCAAGTCTTTTGAACATTTGATTTGCACTGAGCAACTCTCTCGTCGCCTGGGCTTTAAGGTGGGCGAGGAGCTGATTCGCGTCGTGCGTGTCCGAAGCCTCAACGGCAGCGCGCGCCAGGTGGACCACGGCTACTTTTTGGCGTCGATCGCCAAGGGCCTGACCCCCGAGATCGCGGCGGATTCTATCTACGGCTATCTGGAGCACAAGCGCGGCATCAAAGTGATGGCGAGCCGCCGTACGGTGAGTGTCGAGCTCGCCAACGATGAGGACTGCAGCTATCTGGACCTTGGCAAGTACAACTGTGTCGCCGTCATGGAGAGCCAGTCGTACACTTCGGACGGCATCTTGTTCGAGGTCACGCATGCCCGCACGCATCCCGAGATCTTCCACTACCGCGTCAACTCCAAGCGATAGCCGGCTAGCTCGCAGCCTGACGAGACTCATGCCCTCAAAGAGAAAACGCCCGGTCAAACCGACGATGCATCGGCTTGACCGGGCGTTTTCTCTGCATTCGATAACAAATAATTGTTTATACAAAACTTGTCAAGTATCAAGTTGAAATTACCGTTCACCGAAGTTTTTCTACCGCTCTAGTAATACTTGTTCAAACAACTAGCCAAATAGCGTATTGTACAAGTCAGCAAAAGGGGCAAAGTCCCCGAGCCAATCTCCGAAGGCGGCGGCAAAGGGTGCCGCCACGGTGTGAAAGGGTGGATTGTAATGAAGAACGAAATGAGCAGAAGGCAGTTCCTGGGCTTTGCTGGTTCCGCGGCTGCGGTTCTTGGTCTGGGCCTCGTGGGCTGCGGTGGTTCTGCCGGCTCTGGCTCCTCTGCTTCTGGTGACGCTGCCGAGGTCTACTTCCTCCAGTTCAAGCCCGAGGTCGACAAGGAGTGGAAGGAGATCGCCAAGGCGTACAAGAAGGAGAAGGGCGTCGAGGTCAAGATCGTGACCGCCGCCTCCAACACCTACGAGGAGAAGCTCAAGTCCGAGATGTCCAAGAGCTCCGCTCCGACGCTGTTCCAGGTCAACGGCCCCACCGGCCTTAAGAACTGGAAGGACTACTGCGCCGATCTTTCCGACACCAAGCTCCGCGGTGAGCTCATCGACGACTCCCTGGCGCTGCAGTCCGACGGCAAGGATCTGGGTATCGACTGGGTTCAGGAGAGCTACGGCATCATCTACAACAAGGAGCTCCTCGAGAAGGCCGGCTACAAGGCCGAGGACATCAACTCCTTCGACAAGCTGAAGGCTTGCGCCGATGACATCCAGGCCCGCAAGGACGAGCTCGGCGTTGACGGTGCCTTCACTTCCGCCGGCATGGATGACTCCTCCAGCTGGCGCTACACCACCCACCTCGCCAACCTCCCGCTCTACTACGAGTTCGAGAAGGAGCACAACCAGGAGGACGACGAGATCAAGGGCGAGTATCTCGACAACTTTAAGCAGATCTTCGACCTGTACATCACCGACTCCACCTGCGATCCTTCGCAGCTCGCCTCTAAGACCGGCGACGACGCCACCAACGAGTTCGCAACCGGTAAGGCCGTCTTCTATCAGAACGGCTCTTGGGCCTACGCCGACCTCACCAAGGCCGGTATGACCGATGACCAGCTCGGCATGCTGCCGATCTACATCGGCGTCGACGGCGAGGAGAACCAGGGCCTGTGCTCCGGCGGCGAGAACTACTGGTGCGTCAGCTCCCAGGCTTCCGAGGATGCCCAGAAGGCCACCGAGGACTTCATGTATTGGTGCGTCACTTCTGACACCGCCACCAGCATCATCGCTGACAAGATGGGTCTGACCGCCCCGTTCAAGAGCGCTAAGGAGACCACCAACGTCTTCTCGCAGCAGGCCGTTGCTATGGCCAAGGACGGCAAGAAGACCGTTGCTTGGGACTTCGTTTACATCCCCTCTGAGGAGTGGAAGAAGAACCTCAAGCAGGCTCTCATCGCTTATGCTGCCGACAACACCAAGTGGGACGGCGTCAAGAACGCCTTCGTCGATGGCTGGAAGACCGAGAAGGCTGCTTCCGAGTAAGCAGTTGCTGCCCAAGCTATCTGATTAGCGACAGGGGGCGGGCAGACGTAGGTTTGCCCGCCCCCTGCATATTGAAAGGACCCTTCTATGGGCAAAGCACTCAAACGCTGGTGGCCGCTCTTTATGCTGCCCACGTGCCTGGCGTTTATGATCGGGTTCGTGATTCCCTTTATCCAGGGTTTCTATCTCTCGTTCTGCCAGTTTATTACCATCAATAACGCGCACTTTGTCGGTATCGAGAACTACGTGCGCGCGCTGTCCGATCCGCAGTTCTCCACGTCGTTCTTCTTTACCGTGGCGTTTGCCTTCCTGTCGACGGTGCTCATCAACGTGATCGCGCTGGCCATTGCGCAGGCGCTCACTCGCAAGGCGCTCAAGGGCACCAACATCTTCCGTACGATTTTCTTTATGCCTAACCTGATTGGCGGCATTGTACTGGGTTACATTTGGCAGATTCTGATCAACTGCCTGCTCTCCAACGTGGGTGCCCAGCTTATCGCCCTCAACTCCGCCGCTGGCTTCTGGGGCCTTATCATCCTGACCCTGTGGCAACAGGTCGGCTACATGATGATCATCTACATCGCCGGTCTGCAGTCCATTCCGTCTGACTACATCGAGGCCGCCAAGGTCGATGGCGCTACGGCATGGCAGACGTTTTGGAAGGTTAAGATCCCCAACCTGATGCCGACCATCACCATCTGCCTGTTCCTGTCCATCACCAACGGCTTTAAGCTGTTCGACCAGAACCTCGCCCTTACCGGTGGCGCCCCGGCGCACTCCACCGAGATGCTCGCCCTGAACATCTACAACACGTTCTATTCGCGTGCTGGCATCGCATGGCAGGGCATCGGTCAGGCCAAGGCAGTTATCTTCTGCATCCTGGTTGTCGCTATTTCTATGATCCAGCTTAAGGCCACGAGGTCCAAGGAGGTGCAGCAGTAATGAAACGCGATAAGGCTATCAACCGCGCGCTCTCGATCTTCTTTACGATCCTGTCGCTCGCATGGATCTACCCCGTGTTCATGATTGCGCTCAATTCCTTTAAGAAAGCGACCGCAATCAGCACCACCACGGCGTTCGATCTGCTCACGCCCGAGACGTTCAACGGCCTCGCAAACTACGTGCACGCTCTTAACGAGCAGGGCTTTGCCTCGGCATTTATGTACTCGCTTATTATCACGGTCACGTCGGTCGTGCTGATCTTGGTGTGCTGCTCCATGTGCGCTTGGTACGTGGTGCGCGTCAACAGCAAGATCTCGAACTTCTTCTATTACCTGTTCGTCTTCTCGATGGTCGTACCGTTCCAGATGCTCATGTTCACGCTGTCCAACCTCGCGGACCGCATCGGCTTTAACACGCCGTTTAACATCTGCTTCATCTACCTTGGTTTTGGCGCGGGCCTCGCGGTCTTTATGTTCGCCGGCTTCGTCAAGAACATCCCGCTCGAGATTGAGGAAGCGGCCATGATCGACGGCTGCAACCCGGTCCAAGTGTTCTTTAAGATCGTCCTTCCCATTATGAAGCCCACCTATCTTTCGGTCGGCATCCTTGAGACCATGTGGGTCTGGAACGACTATCTGCTGCCCTACCTTACGCTCGACTCCACCAAGTACAAGACCATTCCTATCTTGATCCAGTACTTCCGTGGCGGCTATGGCCACGTCGAGCTCGGCCCCATGATGGCGTGCATCATGATGGTCGTCATCCCCATCGTCATCATGTACATCTTCTGCCAGAAGTACATCATCGACGGTGTGGTGGCAGGTGCCGTCAAGGGCTGATGCCGTAACTGTTTTGCAAGTTTTGGCGGCGCCTCTCAGCGCGGCGCCGCGTATCGAAAGGTAAAGACATGGCCGAGATCGTTCTCAAACATGTTCAGAAGGTGTATCCCAACAACGAGTCAAAAAAGAAGGGCTTCTTTGGCAAAAAGAAGAAGACCGAGGAGAAGAAGCACAACCTCAAGGTTACCGAGGACGGTGTGCTCGCTGTAGAGGACTTCAACCTCACCGTTCACGACCAGGAGTTCATCGTCCTCGTTGGCCCCTCTGGCTGCGGTAAGTCCACGACGATGCGCATGGTCGCCGGCCTGGAGGACATTACCTCGGGCGACGTGCTCATCGACGGCAAGCGCGTCAACGACGTGGCGCCCAAGGACCGCGACATCGCCATGGTGTTCCAGAGCTACGCTCTGTACCCCAATATGACGGTGTACGAGAACATGGCATTTACGCTTGAGCTCAAGAAGGTCCCCAAGGACGAGATCGACCGCAAGGTTCGCTCTGCTGCCGAGATCCTGGGCATTACCGAGTATCTCGACCGTAAGCCTAAGGCGCTTTCGGGTGGCCAGCGCCAGCGCGTCGCCATCGGCCGCGCCATCGTGCGAGACCCCAAGGTCTTCCTGATGGACGAGCCGCTGTCCAACCTGGACGCCAAGCTTCGTAACCAGATGCGTGCCGAGCTCATCAAGCTGCGCCACGAGATCAAGGGCACGTTCATCTACGTCACCCACGACCAGACCGAGGCTATGACCCTCGGTGACCGTATCGTGGTCATGAAGGACGGCGTCGTCCAGCAGATCGCCACCCCGCAGGAGGTCTTCAACCATCCCGCGAACATCTTCGTCGCCGGCTTTATCGGCGTGCCGCAGATGAACTTCTTCGATGCCCAGCTGGTGCGCTCGGGCAACGGCTTTACCGTCAAGACCGAGGATATGAACGTGGCGCTCGCCCCCGAGACCTGCGCTCAGCTTGCTCTCAACTGGGACGGCGGCGACGTGAAGGAGATCACGGCCGGCGTGCGTCCCGAGCAGATTCTGCTTGCCGACAAGGACGAGGAGGGCGCGCTCAAGGGTACCGTCGAGGTGACCGAGCTCATGGGTTCGACCGAGCATGTCCACGTGACCGCTCCCGATGGCCAGTTCGTCCTGATCATTCCCGTTGTCGACCTTGAGGCCAAGGGCGCGCTCAAGGCAGGCGACCCCATCTGGTTCAAGTTCGAGAAGAACGCGACCCACCTCTTCGATAAGGTCTCTGGCAAGAACCTTATCTAGGCCCGATCCAATCAGGCCCTCCTTTTGGGCGACTGCGGCTTTGCCATCCTTTTGCCGCGGTCACATATAAGGCTCCCCTCCCGTCCACTGGGCGAGAGGGGAGCCTTTCTTTGTGTTGGGACTGTCTGACCGGTCGTTTGTCTCGATCTGTAACGGATAGGGCCGATTTCGGACGTTAGATGTTACAGATCGAGACAGTTCCGCTGAGCTAACCATTTCATCTAAATCTGTAACACCAAAGGCGAATTTCACCTGCTAGATGTTACAGATTGAGATAAACCCAAGGGGAGGGGCCGGTATGTCTCAATCTGTAACAGCTGGGACCGTTTTGGTTGAGTAGTTGTTATGGATCGAGATTGTTTGGCCGAGTCGGATCACAGGGTAACGTGCGGGCACAAAAAACGGAGCCGCGTTGCCGTGGCTCCGTTTTCAAGAGGATGGGTAAGGGAAGCGAAATTAGTTCAGGTGCCAGATCTCGTCGTTGTACTGGGAGATGGTGCGGTCGGACGAGAAGGTGCCAGCGTTGGCGATATTGATGAGCGCCTTGCGCATCCAGGCGTCCTGGTCCTCGTAGTCGGCCAGTACGCGCTCCTTGGTCTGGATGTACTCCTCAATGTCGAGCAGGGCCATAAACCAGTCCTTGCCCTTAATGTCGTCGTGCAGGCGCTGCAGGCGCTCGGCGTTGCCGGTCGCCATAAAGGCGGGGTTGGTGATAAAGTCCACCAGCAGCTTGATACCGGGCTTGCGGTAGAGTGCGCTGGCGTTATAGCTGCCGTCGGCGTAGAGCTGCTCGACCTGTTTGGACGAGGCACCAAAGGTATAGATGTTCTCGTCGCCCACGAGCTCGGCAATCTCCACGTTGGCGCCGTCGAGCGTGCACAGGGTTAGGGCGCCGTTGAGCATGAACTTCATGTTGGAGGTGCCGCTCGCCTCCTTGGAGGCCAGGCTGATCTGCTCGGAGATGTCGGCGGCGGGGATCACGCGCTCGGCGGCGGTGACGTTGTAGTTCTCGATCATGACAACCTGCAGGTAGGGAGCCACGTCGGGGTCGTTTGCAATCCACTGCGACAGCGTCAGGATCAGATGGATGATGTCCTGCGCGATAGTGTAGGCAGGCGCCGCCTTGCCGCCAAAGATGATGGTGGCAGGGTGCTTAGGCCTGTTGCCGTTCTTGATATCGAAGTACTTCCAGATGATGTAGAGCGCGAGCATCTGCTGACGCTTGTACTCGTGGATGCGCTTGACCTGGACGTCGATGATGGCGTTGGAGGGAATGGTCACGCCCTGCTCGAGCGCCATGAACTGGCGCATGATGGCCTTGGCCTCGACCTTGGTGGCGGCCAGGCGCTCAAGAACGTCCTTGTCGTCGGCGAACTTGGCGAGTTTGTTCAGATCGCCGGTGCTGCGCCAGTCGGTGCCGATTACATCGTCGAGCAGGCTGGCGAGCGCGGGGTTGGCTCCATGGATCCAGCGGCGGAAGGTGATGCCGTTGGTCTTGTTGGAGAACTTCTCGGGATAGATCTCGTAGAACGGATGAAGCTCGGTGTCCTCCAGGATCTTGGTGTGGAGGGCGGCTACGCCGTTGATGGAGAAGCCAAAGTGGATGTCCATGTGGGCCATGTGGACGGTGTCGTGCTCGTCGATGATGGCGACGCGCGGGTCATCGTGCTCGGCTTTCGCGATCTCATCGAGCTTGACGATAATGTCGGCGATGGCAGGGGAGACCTTCTGCAGGCTGGCGAGCGGCCACTTCTCGAGCGCCTCGGCAAGGATCGTGTGGTTAGTGTAGGCGACCATGGAGCGTACGATGGTCACGGCCTCGTCAAACTCGATGCCATGCTCGGTGGTGAGCAAGCGAATGAGCTCGGGGATGACCATGGTGGGGTGCGTGTCATTGATCTGGACTACGGCGTAGTCGGCCAGGTCGTGCAAGTTGCTGCCGCGCTCGATGGCCTCGTC
Source organism: Collinsella sp. OM06-18AC (assembly GCF_003438785.1). NCBI lineage: Bacteria > Bacillati > Actinomycetota > Coriobacteriia > Coriobacteriales > Coriobacteriaceae > Collinsella > Collinsella sp. OM06-18AC. Next base: position 26,406 of record NZ_QSTX01000016.1, on the reverse strand, counting down.
GATCAGGAGCTGGGCGGCGTTGCTCACCATGAAGTATTCCTGGTAGATGCGAAGCAGGCGGCCCTGCTCGTCGGAATCATCCGGATAGAGGAACAAGGTGAGGTTCTTGGCGATCTCGGTCTTGTCGAAGTCGATGGAGCTGCCGGGGACCAGGCCGTCGTCGACACTTGCCAGGTCGAACAGGCGTAGGCGGTTCTTGGTGGGCTGGCCATAACCGGGTACATCGATGTTGACGAGCTTGGAAGTAACGGCAAAATCACCGAACTCGACGGTGTAGGAGCGGTCGTCGTCGACTAGGATGTCCTGCTCACCGAGCCACTCGTCGGGGACGGCCTTCTGCTGGTTGTCGACAAAGCGCTGGCGGAACAGGCCGTAATGGTAGTTGAGGCCCACGCCATCGCCGGTCAAGCCCAGCGTGGCGATGGAATCCAGGAAGCATGCGGCCAGACGGCCCAGGCCGCCGTTGCCGAGCGACGGTTCGACCTCGAACTCCTCGATCTTGTTGAGGTCGTGGCCCGCGGCGGTGAGCTGGTCCTTAACCTCGTCATAGATGCCAAGGTCGATCATATTGTTGATGAGCAGCTTGCCGATCAAAAACTCGGCAGAGATGTAGTAGAGCTTTTTCTTGCCGTTGTTGAGAGGACAGGCGGCAGAGCGCTCCTGCACGAGCTTGGCCAGCAGCTTATAAATACGACGGTCATCGAGCTGCTCGAGCGAGGTGCCAAAGGACTGCTCGGCAAGATCCGCAAGATTGATACGGGGCATGTTTCCTCCTGTGATGGGTTGATTACATGTCAGAAATTCAAAAGAAGCCCGCGCGAGGGATTGGAGTGGCCTCGCGCGGGGAAAACGGACGCGTCCGCACGATGGGGTGGGGTCGGGCGCGGTGGCTCCTATTGGGGAAGCTCAATTTCGTCTTCCGACGGGATGCGGAAGTAGGTCTCGGTCCAGCCGGTGAGCTTGTGCTCGAGCTCGCGGGTGATGGCGCCATCGAGCATGCGCCAGGTCCAGTTGCCGCCCATGGTGGCGGGAGTGTTGATGCGCGCCTCGTTGCCCAGGTTGAGCAGGTCCTGCATGGTGTAGATGCAGGTATCGCTTACGCTGGCGGCGATGGCGCGGTTGAGTGCATCGGCCATGGGCTCGCCTGCCTGCTGGTGGGTGTACAGGGCCGCCTGCTCGCGCTGACGCGGGGTGGCCGTTCCCTCAAACCAACCGCGCGCCGTCTCGTTGTCGTGTGTGCCCACATAGGCGACGGTGTTGGCAATGTAGTTGTGCGGCAGGTAGTACGAGTTGGTGCCCTCAAAGGCGAACTGCAAGATCTTCATGCCGGGGAAGCCCGAGTTGTCGCGCATGTCGATGACGCCGGGGGTGAGGAAGCCCAGGTCTTCGGCGATGATGGGCAGCGTGCCGAGCTTTTCCTCGAGCGTCTTGAAGAACTTGAGGCCGGGGCCCTGCGTCCACGAACCGTAGGACGAATCGGGTGAGGAGAACGGCACCTCCCAATAGGCCTCGAAGCCGCGGAAGTGATCCAGGCGGATGACATCGTACATGTCGAGGGCGGCGCGGATACGGCCCTCCCACCAGGAGAAACCGTCGGCTTCCATGGCGTCCCAGTCGTAGATGGGATTGCCCCAGTACTGGCCGGTGGCCGAGAACTGGTCGGGCGGCGTGCCGGCGACACTCACAGGATTACCGGCGGCGTCGATCTTAAAGAGCTCGGGCGTGGCCCACATCTCGACGGAGTCGCGCGAGACATAGATGGGCAGGTCGCCGATGATGAGGATATCGCGCTCGTTGGCATAGGCCTTGAGGCGGCTCCACTGACGATTGAAGAAGTACTGCGTCATCTGGTGGTAGAGCATGCGCGCGGGATGGGCGGCGCAGACCTTGGCAGAAGCCTCGCCGCGGGTACGGAGCTCTGCGGGCCACTCCCAAAAGGCCTTGAGACCGCACTCCTCCTTGACGGTCATGAACTCGCAGTAGGGGATGAGCCAGTCTTCGTTTGCTTGGACAAAGTCGTCGAAGTCGGCCGGCTTGTCGGCGGCAAAGCGCTCGGCGGCGCGGTCGAGAATCTGACGACGGCCACCAAAGATGGCACCATAGTCGACATTGCTGGGGTCGGAGCCCAGGTACACGCCGTCGATATCGCACTGCTCCAGATAGCCGGCCTCGATAAGCTCGGCAAAGTCGATGAAATTGGGGTTGCCCGCACGGGCCGAGAACGACTGATAGGGCGAGTCGCCATAGCTCGTTGTCGTAAGGGGGAGAATCTGCCAGTAATGTTGTTTGCACGAGGCGAGGAAATCGACAAAGTCATAGGCGTTCCAGCCAAAGCCGCCGATACCGTAAGGTCCGGGCAATGACGAAACGGGCATCAGAACGCCGCTTGCACGCTCCATGGATGCACTCACCGTCCTTTTGAATAAGGGGCTGCGCCGTAGATGGATAGACGGCTCGTCCCGAGTTTCCATTGCTATTGTCCCTATTGTAGAACATGTTGTTTAAACATGTATAGAGAGAATGAAAAAGTTGCCGACTTTCGGTGAATGGTAGTGCGCCATAGACGATATGAGTTGAACATTGGGAGCTCCTCCCCTTGCGGCTCTTTTGTGGGTCGGGCGACAATGGTCGTCGTCATTAAAGACCGGCTGCCAGCCAGGTTGCAACAATGCAAGAAGGGTTCACATTCAGTTGGCCGTTGACACAAACAATCGCGCGAAGACCTCGTCTTCTTCGGTAAGTCCAGGCGCGGCAAGACGCGCATGGCAGTCGCCCTCACGATGCGCGCGGTCGCCGCGGACATGTCGGTCAGGTTCTGGCAGACCGCGCAGCTGGTTCTCGAGCTCGGCAACGCGAAGCGCAAGGGAACGCTGTCGAAACTGTTGAACGACGTGTCGCCCGCGAGGCTGCTCGTGCTCGACGAGTTCGTCTACGTCCCCTGCGACGTAGACGGTGCGAGGGTTCTCTACCAGGTCATTTCCGTCCATGTAGTGCTCGTAGGCCGCGGCGTCGTCGGGCTCGTCGAAGGAGAGGGACTCCGTCCAGTCCCAGTAGGCCCCCGTCCAGGCGCCCCTGCGCCTGCCGGCCGGCGTCGTCTCGTCGAAGACGAGGCCGTGGCGCAGCAGGAACTTCGACATCCGCTGCTTGGCGTGTTGCAGGTCGTCGCGCGCGTCCTCGAGGGCGCTCGTCGGGGACCCACACCTCGACGACGTTGCGGCGCGCCAGCATGCGTGCCAGCCACTCGGCGTCGCGGCGGTCGTTCTTGCGGCCGCGGTCGGCCGCGGGCCGGTGCATCTTCGGGACCGCCCCGACGACGCAGCCGAGGCCGAGGGCCCGCAGCGCGCGGCCGCGGTTGATGGTACGACCATTGTCGCCCGACCCACGAGAGAGCTGCAAGGGGAGAGGCCCCAATGTTCAACTCATATCGTCTGTTGTGCCAGAGTCGCTCGGGAAAGCGCGACCGACGCAGCGCGCTGTTTTCCAGTCACATCCAGTTCGGGTTGATTTCAGCATGCGATAAGAAACTGGATTTGAATTTCGACTCGAAAGATGGGCAATGCTGATGAGAAACGCTTGGAGTTCGGGATTGCGCGGCGTGAAGCGACCCTCTTCTTATCGAGTTCGTTACAATGTAGGAAAAACAGTAAGTAAGAAGACCTCTGATTGCTTTAGGAGGAGCTGTGGTGAATAGCGCCCAGAAGATCGATAAGTCCATCCAGAAGATGATGACTCTCGGAAGAAGGCTTGGGATTCTGTTTACGGCGCTGTTTATAGCGGTGTGTTGCTGTTCGGTGGTGGTGGTTATTTCCATTGGGCTTATGGCTGCTCAAGGAAACCTATATGATCCATCAAAGACGGTTTCCGTAGTGGTTCCTTTGATGTATCTTCTGATTTCCGGAGGGGCCACATGGACCCTGCGGGGAATCAGCATGGACATGGCTCATGGCGAATCGCCCTTTACCCTTTCGCATGCTCGAAGAATCTCGATTATCGGGTGGCTGTTTGTTGCAGCGGCAATAGGTGACCTCTTGTTTTCTCCGGGGTTTCTTTCGATAGTGATTGGCCCCTTCGACTTGCTGGGGAACGCCTATTCGATGTTTGAAAACCTGGCCCTGCCCATAGATATTGGTGCTGTGCTGGGGGCCGTTTGCTGCTTCTCGATTTCTGCGATATGGCGCTACGGAGCTCTGCTTCAAGACCAGACCGAGGATTTGGTGTGAGGGGCGGCATGGACTATCTGATTATTGAGCTTGAAAGCTTATTGCTTCGACGCGGAAAGACGAGTACGGATATCATTCGGGCGACCGGGCACACACCGGCAAGTATCTCAAAAATACGAAATGGCAAGGTGAAGGCAATTAGGTTAAAGACATTGCTGGATATTTGCGTAGAGCTTGATTGCCAGCCTGGCGATCTTATTAAGCGCGTCAACGAAAGAGAACTTGAGGAACTGGCGACGCGGCGCGCCCGCAACGCGCTGAGCAGGGCGACCGCGACGGGTGATGACCCGGTCCTGGAGTCAGATCATGTTTACGTGGTCGATCTTAGAGACGACTGAGGCTGGAGAATAAAAAAGTATTGAGCAGGTGCAGCCCGTGAAAACAACGGTTTTCACGGGCTGTTCATTCAACGTCCTGCAGTGGCCTGTATTTCTCGCCGCGTCACTGGGGAACGAGAGAGTCATTTCCTGTGCTGGATGCAGGGGGGTGCTTACCTTGTGTAATATATAAATAAGCTTATATTGAAATATGATACATATCGAATTAGAATAACATTATCAATTCGGTATGCAAGGAAAGGAGGGGAATGAAATGGAATGGATTACCGAGCCGTCAGCCGGGGCTGAGCCCATGTGCAGCAATTGCTTCTTTTACGCGCACGGCAGCTGCAGCACCAAGTGTTCTTCACAGGAGTGCACTATCCGCTTTTAGCGGATAGTGCACGCCGTACGGCGTGCACAGACTGTTCAAAGATATTTTGGCCAGCAGCGCCTGAGGGGCGATGTGGCATTGCAATATGGGGGGGCGAACCGACGTTACCTATAACCCCGCACAATTGCCATGTCGTCCCTTTTTATTGACGGGGAGGATGTCGTCCATGCGGGAAGTCCCAGTTGAATTGCGTGCCATATCCAAGAGATATGGCGGGTTTGAAGCGGTTAAATCAGTCTCGTTCTCTTTAATGGAAGGCGAGCTGTGTGCACTCATTGGGGAGAATGGTGCCGGCAAGAGCACGTTAATTCGATTGATCACGGGGCTTTCGGAGCCATCGTCAGGAACGATCTCGATGTTTGGGCAAACCGGGAGACGTGAAATACGGAGCTGCAGGGAAAGGCTGGGTTATATGCCCGACCTCAATGCTTCGTATCCTAATCTGACCGCGCGAGACAACTTGGTCGTTCGCTGTATTGAGTGGGGGCTTCCCACCGATCGTTCCATCGACGGTGTGTTATCAACCGTCGGTTTGGGGGAGGCCGGCGGGAAGAAAGTGAAGAACTTCTCAATGGGAATGAGGAGGCGTCTCGATCTGGCCATAGCGTTGCTGGGCGATCCGGAGCTGTTGATCCTGGACGAGCCGACAAACGGCCTGGATCCGATGGGGATAGTCGAAGTAAGAAAAATCCTTACGCATCTTAACAAAGATCAAGGTAAAACGATTCTCGTATCCAGCCACAATCTTGAGGAGATGCACAAGCTGGCAACTGATTACCTCTTCATAAGTCATGGTCGCCTCATTCGAAGGATGACCGCACCTCAGCTGGAAAAGTCATGCCGCGGTGGTTTCGTGTTGCATGTGGACGATCTGGAGCGAACGAGATCGGTTCTCGGAGATGAGACCTCACATTCTTTTCTGCCGGACGGCAGCGTCCTTATGCGCTATGAGGAGAAAAAGGAAGGGCGGGGCATTGCAATCGAAGCGCTCTCGACCGCAGGTGTGAGGGTTGCGGAGGCGTATTCTCATAGGAAGAGCCTTGAGGAGTTTTATTCGGAGCTCATCGGTCGAGAGAGCGAGCTGTGATGAAACGCGAGTTCATCTCAGCTTTTCGGAGCGAGGTATGGTTGCTCGCCAGGCACCCGGCGACCGCTCTGATGATTGCGCTTGCGGCTGTGCTGTATGTGGTTGCGGCTGCGACTTCGTCTGAGGTGCTGATCATGGTCGCCGGTGATGACCCGTATACGCTTGGAGGGGCTATAGGTTTTATTGGAAACCTAGTGGATGCAGGGGACGTTTTGGGCTCTGTTGCCCGGACGTCTTTTGCGTCTACAGTGGTCTGGATTCCGGTGACGATTCTCTACGCGGTTTACGCTACGTCGAGAGACTTTGAATCCGTGGCTTACGCCGTATCGAGATCGCGAGGGGTGTCGCAGGCGGCGATTGTGATCACGAAGCTGTTGGTGAACTGCACTCTGGTCGGTGCCGTGTATCTTCTTTCTACGACTGCGCTGTATTTAACCAAGATGGCCCAATGGGACGTTGGGGCCTCGTGCTCAGGGTTTGCCCAATTTGTATCGATTGCGCTGATGATCGCGCTGCTGCTCATTTCGATGTACGCCGCTACCTTCGCCCTGTATTTGCTCACGAGGAGTGTGGTGGCGAGCAGCGTCGTTGCAATAGCGGTTTCGACATTTGTGATGGTGTGGTTCCCAAGTACATACGGAAGCGGTCAGCCCAGCTTGCTGCTCATGCTCTCGCCCGTGTATTACCTGATGAACCTGTGTTCCCTGAGTATGCAGAATGTTGGGGTAATTCAGGTTTTGCTGTATGCGGGCGGCACTGTGCTTGTGTCGGTTGGAGTTGCGCTCGTCTCGCTATTTGTAAGGACGGCGGTTCGATGAATCTTGGGATGTCGGTCAGGGCGGAACTGTTCCGCGCAAGGAGAATGAAACTCGCCGTGATAATAGCGCTGATGTATTTGGGCATCGCGGGGATTTATGTGTTTGCCGGGTCCGGCGCATGGGTCTCCGCAGGGGGAGAGGGCCAGTTCTTTGGCTTTTCCGCCGATCCGGGCTATCTTTTCTCGATAGGGGTTGGGCCAACGGGTATCTCTTCCTGGCTAAGTGTCGTCTCCATGGCGCATACGGTGTTCTTCCCAATCGTCTCTGTTGTTGTGGCGGGGACGCTATTCGGTGATGCGACGAGCGTGTCGGCAAGGGGAGTTTCGATTGCTCGGGGCTTCCGCAGCTGGCAGCTGTTTGCGGCAAAGACATTGGCTTGCGAAGTGTATACGCTGTGCCCCTACATCGTGTTTACTCTCGGTGTCGCTGCGGTCTTTGCCGTGTGCTCCGGAAGCGGTCTAGACAGCCTTACGGTTGGTAATGTGACCTCGGCACTCCTGTCGAATATCGTTATAGACGCCGCTTATACGCTGATGGTTGCGGTTGCATATGAGGTGTTCAGGATCAGATCTCTTGTGTCGGGAGCCTTGCTGGTCGCAACGTTCGCGGGCCTTGTTATCGCGATGAGTTTCCCAACCGTTTTACCCCCGGTTCACATGGCTTATTGGATGAGGGCGTGCGGGGCTGCCGGCGGGACGGTCCTGATGGCTGCATGCGGCCATGCGGTCATCGTGTCGCTCGCATGTCTATTGCTGCTTTCGTGCAGTTTTTATCGAAGAAGGTAGTGCGCTGGCGTATGCGCAGCGTCTGAGGGTCGATATGGATTTGATTGGAAATGGAGATGGTGCGAAGTGAAACTGTCGCAATTTAATGTGGTGCATGAACATAACGGAAGTCTTCTTATCATGAATGCGCGAACCGGCGGCATCCTGTCGTTAAATCCGGAATACGCGCAGAAATTCAAAAGGATTCAAGAAGGGGACGTTCGAGATGCCGATGATCTTGTCGCGGAGCTGATAAGGGGAGGCATCCTAGTCAATGAGGAGAGGGACGAGCTTGGGGAGATCAGGTTGCAAAGTCGCGCCGCGCGCTTTGCGAATACTGCTCTGTCCCTTACCATTGCGCCAACGATGGCTTGCAACTTTTGCTGTCCCTACTGCTATGAAAAGGGACAGGCGTACACGACGATGGGCGAGGAGGTTTTGACACAGCTCTCCAAGTTCGTGAAAGATTACTATCCTGGTATCGCAAGTCTCTCAGTTGGATGGTACGGCGGCGAGCCTCTGCTCGGAATGAAGATGATCGAACGGATTACGTCGGATCTGAAAGATGTCGTGGGGCCAACGTGTGAATATTCCGCATCGATAGTGACAAATGGCTATCTGCTGACGCCTGATGTTGCAAGGAGGCTCGCGGCATGTGGTGTGACGAGCGCGCAAGTGACTATAGATGGATCGAAGTCGGATCACGATTCGAGAAGGATTCTTCACGACGGAAGCCCTACATACGAACGTATTCTCAAGAACGTCAAAGAGTGTGCCGACATCATCGATATTTCGATAAGGAGCAACGTCGACAAGACCAACATCGAGGCCGCTCAAGAGCTATTGGATTATCTCGAGCTAAATGGCCTGATGAATAAGGTTCACTTCTATTTAGCCCCTGTTGACGATATCAATCAGGTATGTGCGAACGACAGCCACTGCTTTACTGTAAAAGAGTTCTCGTATGAGGAGACTGAGTTTTATAAAAGGGCAATTGCGCGGGGCTTCAAAGTTCAACCTTTTGGTGGGACGAATTTCGGGATATGTTGCGCCGTTGGAATCAACTCGTACGTGGTTGATCCCGTCGGAGATTTGTATAAGTGCTGGGATGACATTGGAATGAAGGAGCGGAGGGTCGGAACTATTTTCGAGCCGCCAATGTTGAGCAAGAACATGATTAACTGGATGGCATATGAGCCGGATGACCCGGAATGCCAAGAGTGCTTTGCTTTTCCCATGTGCATGGGAGGGTGCCCCAACCACGCCTTAAACGGTGAGGGGAAACGTTGCGTTTCCTTCCGGTATGATGCCGAGCAAAAAATGCTGCTCTCCCAGATGATGAATACGGCAAAACGGGGTGCGGGGCAAAATGAGGCTGATGCTTAATCTCTGTAGAAAATATATACTGGGCGGTCGATTCTACGCCTATCTTGTCGTAACAGTTTTGGTCGGGCTGCTTGCGCTTGCGGGTCCCTTTCTTACCGGCATAGTGGTAAACCGATTGGCGATGCCGGCCAGCGCCGATCTTGCCGCCGTTCTCGTTTGTTGCCTTATTTTGGTTGCGGTCCAAGCGGTTCGAGCGGGACTAGTGTATTGCTCAGAGATGCTGTACATCAACCTTCAGTCGCATGCGGGGTTCGGCTTAAATGCGGATACGCTTGAGCACGTGAAGCACCTTCCCCAGGCATTCTTCGAGGGCTTCAACGCGTCGTATTATAACCAGCAAATCAATCACGACGCTAATGACCTTGTCATCTTCGTAATCAACTCGGTTGTGGGGGTTTCAAGCAACGTTATCACCCTTTTGTCCGCCCTGTTTGTTCTCGGTAGCCTGAATATCAAGTTGAGTGTGGTCTGCCTTGTTCTTGCGGCAGCGAGTGCCGCTTTTTATGCGGTTTCACGCGCAAGGCTGTTTGAGAGAAGTTTTGACGTACAAGAGCAGAGCGCGAGGTTTTTTTCCTGTCTACAAGATCAGTTGGAGAAAGTTGATTTCATCCGCAAACATGCTTTGTTCGATAGGTCCCGCGCTGTACTGGTCGAAGCTTTTAATGGGCTCTATCCAACGATGAGAGCAAATCAGGAAGTAGGGTCTAGATTTACCTTTGGCAACGCGTTGGTCGCTTCCGCCGCTCAAGGATGTCTTCTTGCTGTGGGCGCGGTTGAAGTGATGGGCGGGAGACTGTTGCCTGGTTTTCTCGTGACTGCTGTTGGATATTATTCGAACTTAAGCTCAGCGGTACAGTATTTGTTGGGCTGGGGAAGGGATTACCAGACTAATCGCGTATGCTATGAGCGGCTGAAAAGAATTTGGGATGTCCCGGTGGAAGCGAATGGCAAATTGGCGCTTGGTCCGATTGAGGAAATCCGTCTAGAGAACATCAAGCTACGTTATCCAGGGGCGGAAAGGGTCGCGTTAAGCATTGAGGGGCTCGCGTTTTCCAGGGGTCGGCTATATGGAATCTCGGGGCCGAATGGTTCGGGGAAGAGCTCGCTGCTGTCAGTGATATTGGGGCTATATCCAGATGACACAGAAGGGGCCGTTCGCTACAACGGGGTGTCACAGCGTTGCATCGATCGATATGCATTGCGGCGGTGTCGAGTCAGCATTACGGAGCAAGAACCCCCTATCGTTGAGGGGACGATTCTCGATAATCTTACGCTGCTTTCTGATGATTACGAGATGGATAAGCTGAATCGGATGCTTGTCATATTGGGGCTAGACGAAATGGTTGCTTCTGTGGAGAACGGGGCAACGGCGATGCTTGACGGCGGGAAAGGAGGGGTGTCCGGCGGCGAGAAGCAAAAGATTGCAATTGTGAGACAGCTGTTGAAATCGCCGGACGTTATGCTTTTTGATGAACCGACCTCAGCACTTGATGCGAAGAGTCGAGGCGCGCTGATCAAATTGCTTCATGAAATTAAGAGAGACCATATTGTAATCGTTGTCACTCATGACGAGGAGATGCTTGCCGCCTGTGACGAGGTCATTTCGACGGCTGGATGATTATCGGATTGTGGCGTTGAAGACCAAGAAACTTGAAATGGCGTGGGCTCTGGGTAGGTCTCCACGGGTACGCCGTCGGTGCTGTACTCGACCGCCCGGCAAGAAGGTTTTATAGCGTGTTTCCCCAGAGAGGTCCCTTTGTCCGGTAGTGGCGAGGGGAGCCTCTCTTTTGCTCACCTCTTGCGGCGGAGGGGGACACCATGCGCCTATGCAGGACAAACTGCGCGTTCTTGTCGAATGATGGGCTATGTGTAGAGATGATGGTCTCGGGTAGAGGCCGTGTCGCGCTCGGCTGCGATGAGCCAGGCAATTCAATCTTCATCCGGGAGGGCCTTGGCAAGACAAGCAGGGCGAAGACCTTGGCGACGTTCGGGAGCCGTGTGGCGCCCGGCTCCACGCTCATCCACGACATGGAGCCGGGCGCCACACGGCTCCCGTCAACAATCTGTCACTGAAGAGCCAGCACTACAACGCGAAGCTGCTCAAGGGCGTTCCCGACGGCCAGAACCCGCTGGGGCCCGTGAACCGGATGCGCTACTTCATGCAGTGCTTCCTGAGGGCTCATCCCGGCTCCAACCGGGACGACATGCGGGGCTGTGGCTATGAGTCCGCCCGAGGACAAGCTTGAGAAGGTCGCGATGGTGCTCGATCGGGCAATGCGATACCCGAAAACGCTCAGGTTCAGGCAGTTCTATGCAAGAAAGCCCAGTTCAGATGAGTTCGACGAGCAATATTTATCAACACAGTGCAAGGGGGGGGGGATTATATTTGTATTTCATCCGTGTTGAGCTTCACACGGTGCGCGACTCATCGCAAACTGGCGGGCGCAGCGGAAAGAAAACCGACTGCAGACGAACGATCGATATCGGGAGCAAATAGCCACCGGATGCTTTTCGGTCTCCTACGCGTCGACCTCCGCGATTTCTTCTGCGTCTCGCCAAGTTGAAAGGAGCGATGTCGAAAACTCCTTTTCGGTTAGCGTCAAGACATCCTTCACGCAAAAACCTTTCAATTTGTCAGGAAGCCCAAAACGCGCTTTTTTCCTAATCGAGCTGGCAACCCGCTTCAACGCGGTCTTGTTCTTGTCCTCGTTGTATACCAAAACAAAGACGCAGTGCTCGCGAAACCATCTCGTCCTCTTTCCCCACAGGTCCGAGCAGATCAAAACGCTGTCCTTGCACTTCTCGATGAGGGCGTCCCTTTGGCCAAGATTGATACCAAGCTCTTCGTCATCCTTGGGATTGAGCCTCTTCCCCAGCGTCTCCTTCAGACTGCCGTTTTTAAATTCGACTAGATATAACGTTTCCCGATCGCAATACAGCGCATCGGCGGAGCGCGGGAGTTGCATCCACCTATTGACCTTCTTGCAGTAGCATTCTTTAACAGAGTCAAAATTGACAACAGGCAAATCGTCATCCACAAGAGAGACGCTCCCGTCTCTGGATGTTTTGGAGATGGTCGACGTGCAGTCCCTTAGGATACAGGTCCTGCAACGGGAGCAACCATCGCTGCCATCTGGCACCACGGGAGAGTTCGGATGAGGGCAGGAGGCGCACAGGTCGCTACTCAAGGCCGTACTCCTCCCTCTCAAGCGTATCAAAAGGAGCCGCCAGCTTCTCGTAGGCGACCTCAGTCGAGCCGGTTATTTCGGCAAAGCGAGAGCGTCCATCAGCGCAGGTCTCCGCAAGATAATATGAGCACAATCCATCAACAGCGTGCTTCTTAGAATACACTTCGATCGCATTCAAGAAATATGGACTATGGGTGCTCATTAAGACGTGCATCCCGAGCTCTTTCTGGAGCAGCACGATTATCTCGGCGAAGGCCAGCTGCCATGCAGGATGAAGATGAATCTCGGGTTCATCGAGGATAATAGTCCCTCCGGCATCTAGCGCGCCGGACTTCAAGAGCACCTTCATGATGGCGAACGTCTTCAAGCCAGCAGAAAGGTTCCCAGGCTCCAACCCCCGAGCGAAGCCCTCTTCGAGATACGTAAGGTGACCGCGACTTTCGCTCCCCTCGAAATACCCCGGACATAAGGAGGAGACCTTGTCCATGAGAACCTTCAGGTGCCGCTCCTTCGCGATCTCGTCGAACAGCGAGGACTCGCTGTCATCGTTACGGATGGTCGCCTGAATCAAATCTTGCCGCAGCTCCTCCTGGTGTCCAAGGAGGGGCCTGAACCGAAAAGCGGGGCCGTAGGGCCCTCCGAGAGAATCGATCAGGAACGGGTCGTCCAGATAATGCGCCCTGAATCGCAAAACCCTCCTATCGTGCACCTCCGCCACCTCGTCACCTGCAACCGAGAAAACCGTAGATGCGTCCTTTATCTGGAGTTCGACCTTCCCGGGCTCTTCGCCGAAAACCGAATTGATCTGGCCGTTGAACTCGCTTTGGAACCTGTTTGTCGCAATCGCACGAAATACCTCATCATCGGAGATATCCATGATCTCGATAATCTGATCGGCAACTCCTGCTACGCCATTCGTGAAATCGGATTCGATCTCACGGGAGATCTCCTCCCCGTAATACTCCTTTATCTCATCAATAAGCTCGTCCCTCGTGCACTCGCCCGAAAAAACCCTGTCGATGAAACCATTCATTCTTCCAGCAGTTCGCCTGTGGCGAGACGTGGAGTCGAGAGGGCCTCCCACATATGCCTTCCTGATGGCGCGTTCAACACTATTGCGCCTCATGCGGTCGATTTTGTTCTCCGAATCGGACATGCTGTTGAAGGCCGCATAAAGCGCTTTTCCAACCGTGCTTTTCCCCGTCCCGTTCTCCCCGGCGATCACGGCAATGCCATTAATCTCGATATCGGCCTCAGCGACCCTGCCGATGTTTTTCACCTTGATTTTCAATGCATATCACCAGCTCTAAACTCGCGAGACTCAATAGCTCGATTATCGCACAGGGAGATCGACTTCTCGAGGACTCCCTAAATGGAACGCGCGGGGAGGACATGGCTCGCCGCCGTCCGCTTTGCGTTCGCGCGGGGAAGGGTGACGACCAGGGGCCTCTCCGGGCTCATCAAGAGGAGCGCCGGATCCTCCTCGTCCATTTGAACTGTATTGTATCCCAGGACACTTGACTTAGAGGAATGGCGTTGAGCGGCGATAATCGTTTCAGCGCCAAAAAGAAAGGAGTGTTCAGTCATGGCAGATAGGCTCTCCTGCACAGCGGGGCACCGCACCGAGGCCGCAGACTTCGCCGTCGCGTCGGGGAAGCCCATCGCCCAAGTGGCCGCCGACCTCGGCATCAATGAGAAGATCCTGGGAAGATGGGTGACGGTCAGAAAGAAGGAACTGGCCAACCACCCGGTCGCGGCGGCCGCGGCCAAGACCGAGACCGCCGAGATGAGGGCCGCCCGCAAGTGCATGCGCGAGCTCGAGCTCGAGAACGAGTTCCTAAAAAGCCCCGACCTCACATTGGAGGCCGGGGCCAGTAGATTTTTGGGACATGTCTAGAAATCTACCCATGCGGGAAGCGGCATGTGCCGAGCATGTCGCGTGCTAGGTTTTGAGGCATGCCACAAAACCTAGCACGGGGGAGTGGCTACTCGGCGTCGGCGAAGCCGTTGGGGTTGTGGCTCTGCCAGTTCCAGCTATCGCGGCACATGTCCGCGATATCGTACTGGGCCTTCCAACCCATCATGCGCTCGGCCTTGGAGGCATCGCACCAGTTGGCGGCGATGTCGCCGGCGCGGCGCTCGCGAATCACGTAGGGCAGCTCCTTGCCGCACGCCTTGGAGAAGGCAGCAACGACCTCGAGCACCGAGGTGCCGGTGCCGGTGCCCAGGTTAAAGATCTCGACGCCGGTCTTGCCGTTCATCCAGTTGAGGGCGGCAACGTGGCCCGAGGCCAGGTCGCAAACGTGGATATAGTCGCGCACGCCCGTGCCGTCGGGAGTGGGGTAGTCATTGCCAAAGACCTGAACGGCCTCGAGCTTGCCCACGGCAACCTGCGCGACATAGGGCACCAGGTTGTTGGGGATACCCTTGGGGTCCTCGCCGATCAGGCCCGACGGATGGGCGCCGATGGGGTTGAAGTAGCGGAGCAGCACGACGTCCCACTCGGGGTCGGCGGTGTGAACGTCCATAAGGATCTGCTCGATCATCCACTTGGTCCAACCATAGGGGTTGGTCGCGGGCTTCTTGGGGTCCTCTTCGGTGACGGGCGGGTTGTCCGGGTCGCCGTAGACGGTCGAGGAGCTCGAGAAGATGATGGACTTGCAGCCATGGTTGCGCATGACGTCGATGAGCACCAGGGTGTTCTCGATGTTGTTGTGGTAGTACTCGACGGGCTTGCTCACCGACTCGCCGACGGCCTTAAAGCCGGCAAAGTGGATGACACGGTCGATCTGATGGGTATCGAAGATCTTGTTCATCGCATCGCGGTCGAGCACGTTGGCCTTGTAGAAGGTGAGGTTCTTGGCGGCTTCGTCGCCCACGATGGTCTTGACGCGGTCGACGGCGACGGCGCTGGAGTTGGAGAGATCATCGACGATGACGACCTGGTAGCCACCCTCGAGCAGCTGAACGACGGTGTGCGAGCCGATAAAGCCGGCGCCACCGGTAACGAGGACGCAGGTGTCTTTGGGGTCGAGTGCTTTGGACATGTAGTCTCCTATCGAATCAGGAACACTTCTAGAGGGGAGTATAGCGCAGGCGGGGACGCCCAAATCGTGCGCTGTAGGAAAAGCAGAGGATTATGTTAACGTACTCATATAAGAGCTTGCTCAATTGTTACCTCAAATTTGACAATTGCTTACGAGCCGCCGACCTTGTAGTTTCCTGCCGTTCGTGGAAATCGTTGGGACGCGCCATATGTACGCTAATATGTATGAGTTGAGCGACATATAAATAAGCATGTAACGGAGTACATATGTCACCAAACAGCGATTCCATCCTTTCCCAGGAGCTCTCGCGCCGCACTGCCCTTAAGGCACTGTTCGGCGCCGCTTCTGCGGCAGTTCTTTTTGGCCTGCCCACTCGCGCCCATGCGGCGGAGGCTTCCAAAGAAACCACCGATAAATTGAATGCCGCCCAGGCCCAACTCGACGAGGTCCAGGCCCAGCTCGACAGCATCGCAAATGAGTATGCGGCGCTGGCCAACAAGAATGCCCAGATCCTCAACGACATCGAGAATGTCCAGGGCAAGATTGACGACACGCAGGCCCAGATCGATGAAAAGAAGGCCGAGCTCAAGAAGAAGCGCAACGACCTTTCCGATCGCGTGGCCGCCAGCTACAAGTCCGGCGGTACGAATATCCTGTCGCTGCTGCTGGCCTCTGGCTCGTTTGAGGAACTCGTCGCCAACGCGCATTACGTTGAGAAGATCAACAAGAGCGACCGCGATGCCATCGAGGATATCCAGACGATTCAGGCTGAGCTCGACGCACAGAAGACCGAGCTCGAATCACAAAAGGCCAACCTGGAGAAACTCAAGGACCAGCAGACGGCTCAGATGCAGGATATGCAGGCCAAGCAGCAAGAAGTCCAGACCGTGCTGAACGGTCTTTCCGACGACGTCAAGGAACTCATGGCTCAGCGCGATTCCGAGATCCTCGCTGCCGCCCAGGCTGAGGAGGCCGCTAGGAAGGCGGCTGCGGCAGCCGCGGCCTCTGCGAACACGGGCTCTTCTTCGGGTGGCTCGAGCTCGGGTGGCGGCTCGTATGCCGGCGGCACCCCGCAACAGACGGGCGGTTCGGGCAAGCAGCAGGCCGTCGTCAATGCGTGCTACTCGACGCCTTCTCCCGGCCAGGGCTGGTGTGCTGCCTGGGTTACCAACGTCTTCCGCAATGCCGGCGTGGGCTATTTTGGCGGCAACGCGTGCGATATGTTTAACGCATGGTGCTATAGCTCCGACCGCTCGGCGTTGCAGGTGGGCATGATTGTTGCCGACTCATCGCATAGCGGCACCGGTGCGCCGGGCCTGCTGTATGGCCACGTGGGCATCTATATCGGCGGCGGCATCGTTATGAGCAACGAGGGTGCCATTACGTCTAAGTCGCTTGATTCGTTTATTTCGTTCTACGGTACGGGCTCTGGCGTGCGTTGGGGCTGGCTCGGCGGCGTGGTGCTGTCGTAACGGCGGTTTGAAGTAAGTCGGTCCGTGGCTGCCCGGAAGGCATTAGGTTGCCTGCTCGGACAGTCCTGCTCGCACGGAGAGCACATTAAGTGCTCTCCGACTCGTGCGGAACTCGCGATCAACCTAATGCCTTCCGGGCAGCCACGGACCTCTCGGATCCAATACGTCACACACCGGACTGGTTTATCTAAATAAATATGGAGAAGGCCCCTTTCGGGGCCTTCTTTGTTAGAGGAATTCGCCGACTCGGTGGACTTCGGGTTCGAGGTCTACGTTGAATTGGTCTTTGACGGTTGTTTGGATGTGGCGGATGAGTTCGTCGACGTCGGCGGCGGTGGCGTGGTCGGCGTTGACGATGAAGCCGCAGTGCTTCTCGCTCACCTGCGCGCCGCCAACGGCGTGTCCTCGCAGGCCGGCATCCATGATGAGTTTGCCGGCAAAGTAACCCTCGGGGCGCTTGAAAGTGGAGCCAGCACTCGGCATGTCGAGCGGCTGCTTGTCCTCGCGGCGCTGGCGGTAGTCGTCCATGTCGGCCTTAATCATCGCGGCGTTGCCCGGGGCGAGATTGAAGGTGGCCGAAAGCACGGTAAAGCCGTCGTCGGCGATGCGGCTCTTGCGATAGCCCAGGTTGAGTTCGTCGACATCGAACTCGATGATGTTGCCGCTGCCGCGGGTGCCATCGTCGAGCTGGCGAGCGGGTTTGTAGACGCGCACGGACTCCAGCACATCGGCCATGCAGGCACCGTAGGCACCGGCGTTCATGTAGCAGGCGCCGCCGACCGATCCGGGGATACCCGAGATGGGCTCCATGCCGGTGAGACCGGCCTCGGCTGCCGCAGCGGCGACATCGGAAAGCAAGGCGCCGGCTGCCGCCGTGACGTGCGTGCCGTCGACCGTAATGTCGGAGAGTCCCTCGCCCAGCGCCACGACGACGCCACGGATGCCCTTGTCGCCGACGAGCAGGTCGGAGCCGTTGCCCACGATGGTGAGTGGTAGATTGCAGCGATAGCAGGTATCGAGCGTGGCGACGAGGCCCTGCTCGGTATCGGGCGTGACAAAGACGTCGGCCGGGCCGCCGATCTTAAACGTGGTGTGCTCGCGCATGGGCTCGCTCATCAGCACGTTGTCCTCGCCGGCAACGCCAGCAAGCGCGCACAGCAGGTCCTCGTTAAAAAAGTCGTTCTCGTGCATACGAATATCCGCCTTTTGGTGGTCGTTGTCATCAATCGATTGCAATATACCCCACCCGGACGGATTTGGTGCGCTGGCGGCGATAAAACAGCCGTCTACCGGATTGGTAAAGTGTTTATCACCGAGGTAGAGGGGCGGTCGCTATACTTTCAAGAGATTGCGCGTAAACCTGGAAGGAGCGAGATGGCCAACAAAGTCACCCTCAAGCAGATCGCCCAGGAGGTGGGGCTTTCCCCCTCGTCGGTCTCGCTTGTTCTCAATAATCGGCCCTGTCGCATCTCGGAAGAAAACCGCAAGCTCATCAAGGAGGTCGCGGCGCGCAACCACTATGTTCCTAACCAGATTGCGCGTAGTCTGGTCATGCGCGAGTCGCGCACGCTGGGCCTTATCGTCCCTAACATCGAGAGCCGCTTTTTTGCCTCGCTCGCCGGGAGCTTGGAAAAGCGCTGTCGCGAGGACGGCTATGCGCTCTTCATTACCAGCTCGGGCGGAAGCGCCGATGACGATCTGGAGCTGCTGCGCCAGCTGGTGACGCGCGGCGTTGATGGCGTCTTCCTGGTCGTGGGCGACGAGTTCTCCGACGACCGCGCCCTGCGCGAAGAAGTCAGCCACCTGCCCATCCCGGCCGTAATGGTCGACCGTGCCATTGAGGGACTCGAGTGCGACAAGGTGATGTTCGACCACGAGATGGGCGGCTATATGGCCACCCGCTATCTGATCGAGCAAGGCCACCGCCGCATTGCCTGCCTGGTTAACGCGCGCCGCTCCAATACGGGTCGCAAGCGACTTGCCGGCTATGAGCGCGCGCTGCGCGAGGTTGGCCTGCCGATCGACGCGCGTTTGGAGTTTGAGAGCGAGTACTACATTCCGAGCGCATACGAGGCCTCGGAGGCAGTGCTCGCAACTGACGCCACTGCCGTGTTCGCAAGCTCAGATAACATTGCCCTCGGTTTGCTCAAGCGCTTACACGAGATGGGGAAGAGCATCCCGGGCGATATCTCGGTGGTGAGCTATGACAACTCGGCGGCCGACGTTCTCTTTGAGCCGGCGCTGACCGCGATCGAGCAGGACCCTGGTGTCCTTGCGGAGCATGCTTTTGGCTGCATGTCCAAGCGTCTTGCCGGTAGGGGCGGCAGGCGTGCCGAAGAGGTCGTTCTGGAGCCGGAGCTTATCGTTAAGGACAGCGTGCTCGAGCTTACTAAACACAACTAAACACGTTTACCAATTTGCAGAGACCGAATGTGGAGCACCTGTGACAATCAACGCCGCAGGTGAATGTCGCGTTTTGCTAATCGATGGGATTGATAAGGGTGATAAAACGTTTTTTCACCATGATAAAACGTTTTAGCAAATATACTGGTCCCAACGAAAGGTTGCCGTATTGGAGGGTGACCGCACAGCGAAGGGACATAAACAATGGCTAAAACACTGGGGACGCCGTGGCAAAAGCTGGGCCACGAGGTGCCGGCTTCCGAGCTCGAGGGCGTCGACCTGTATTGGCGCGCATCGAACTATCTGTCCGTCGGTCAGATCTACCTTCGCTCTAACCCGCTAATGCGCCCCGACTTTGTCGACGAGAAAACCGGTGAGGTGCGCGACTTCGGTCGTCCGGACGTTAAGCACCGCCTGGTTGGCCACTGGGGCACCACGCCCGGCATCAACTTCCTGTTCGGTCACGTCAATCGACTGATCGCCGACCACAACCAGAATGCTATCTTCTTGATGGGCCCTGGTCACGGTGGCCCCGCCGGTACTGCTCAGTCGCTGCTCGACGGCACCTACCGCGAGATTCGCCCCGACATCACCAATGACGAGGCAGGCCTGCAGAAGTTCTTCCGCCAGTTCTCTTATCCCGGCGGCATCCCGAGCCACTTTGCGCCCGAGACGCCCGGTTCCATCCACGAGGGCGGCGAGCTCGGCTACACGCTCAGCCACGCTTACGGTGCCATCATGGACAACCCGAGCCTGTTGGCCGTGGCCGTGGTGGGCGACGGCGAGTCCGAGACCGGCCCGCTCGCGACCTCTTGGCAATCCAACAAGCTCGTGAACCCGGCAACCGACGGTATCGTTTTGCCGATCCTGCACCTCAACGGCTACAAGATCGCCAACCCCACCATCCTCGCCCGCGTGTCCGACGAAGAGCTCACCAAGTTCTTTGAGGGCATGGGCTATAAGCCGCACTTCTTTGTCGCCGGCTTTGACGACGAGAGCCACACAAGCATTCATGCGCGTTTCGCTGCCCTGTTTGAGCAGGTCTTCGATGAGATCTGTGACATCAAGGCAACCGCGCAGGCCCAGGCCGCCGCAGGCGAGACCGTGGTCCGCCCGGCCTACCCCATGATTGTGTTCCGCACGCCCAAGGGCTGGACCTGCCCCAAGCAGATCGACGGCAAGAAGACCGAGGACTCCTGGCGCGCGCATCAGGTGCCGCTGGCGAGTGCCAAGGACACCCACGAGCACTTCCGCGTGCTGCGCGAGTGGCTGCGTTCCTACAAGCCCGAGGAGCTCTTTACGCCCGAGGGCCAGGTGCGCCCCGAGGTGACGGCCTTTATGCCGACCGGCGAGCTGCGCATCGGCGCCAACCCCAACGCGAACGGCGGTAAGGTGCGTCGCGAGCTCGAGCTGCCCGATATTCATGCCCACGAGGTCCCCGTCGACACTAATGGTCATGGCTGGGGCTCCACCGAGGCCGCCCGCGTCTTTGGTGAGTACACTGCCGACGTTCTGGCCAAGAACATGGATGACTTCCGCATCTTCGGTCCCGACGAGACCGCGTCCAACCGCCTGCAGGCTGCCTACAAGGTGACCAAGAAGCAGTGGGACGCCGGCTTCTACGAGGACGAGGCCAACGACGAGCTGCTGGCAGGCTCCGGTAAGGTCGTCGAGCAGCTGTCCGAGCACCAATGCGAGGGCTTCCTCGAGGCCTACGTGCTCACTGGCCGTTCCGGCGTGTGGAGCTCCTACGAGAGCTTTGTCCATGTGGTCGACTCCATGGTCAACCAGCACTGCAAGTGGCTCGAGGCTACCAAGCGCGAGATTCCGTGGCGTGCCCCCATCAGCGGCCTTAACATTTTGCTGTCGAGCCACGTCTGGCGTCAGGACCACAACGGCTTCTCGCATCAGGACCCCGGCTTTATCGACCTGCTGCTCAACAAGGCCAACGACACGCACATCGTGAATGCCTACTATCCGGCCGACGCCAACATGGCCCTTGCCGTTGCCGAGCGCGTCTACCAGTCCACCGACTGCGTCAACGCCATCTTCTGCGGCAAGCAGCCTGCTCCGACCTTCCAGACGGTCGACGAGGCCAAGGCGGAGCTCGCCGAGGGCGTTGCGACCTGGGAGTGGGCATCGACCGCCGATTCGCTCGCCGAGGCCGATGTCGTGGTCGCCACCTGCGGCGACGTGCCGACGCTTGAGGCTCTGGCTGCAACCGACATGCTGCGCGAGCTGGGCATCAAGGTATGGTTCGTCAACGTGGTCGATCTGCTCAAGATCCAGAACGTCTGCGAGAACGACCAGGCTCTCAGCGACGAGCGCTGGGCTGAGCTGTTCGGCTGCGGCGAGAAGCCCGTCCTCTTCGCGTTCCACGCCTATGCCGGCACGATTCGCCGCCTGATCTGGAACCGCCCCGGCCACGATGCCTTCCGCGTCCACGGCTACGAGGAGAAAGGCTCCACGACAACGCCGTTCGACATGCTGCGCCTGAACAACATGGACCGCTGGACACTGGCCGCCGACGTGCTGCGCATGGTCGACGCCGATAAGTTTGCCGAGCAGATTGATAAGTGGGAGGCATTCCGCACCGAGGCCTTCGAGTTCGCGTGCGATGAGGGCTACGATCACCCGGCCTTCACCGACTGGGTCTGGCCCGACGCCGCAGCCGCAACCGCTGCCGACGGCGCGCTCTCCGCAACGCAGATGACCGCAGGCGACAACGAATAGCATCCGGGACGGTCTCGCCCGGAGGCGGCCCTCTCGACCGTTTCGATCTGCGGCGCTGATATTTTTTAATGTGATGGGGACTTGGCTGTTGCTGCCTTGGAAACCGTGCATCTAACTATGGTCAGCCAAAATTACATTGCCGGGGCCGGGGAGGCATACTCTGTTTTGAGAAGTTCGCGAAGCCCACTTCTCAAAACAGAGTATGCCTCCCCGGCCCTCGTCCGTGAGCTCTTCCGCTGGGCGAGCCATAGACGCCGCGTACCGATAGGGTGAGGTGGCGGCTTGAAATTGGTGCTATATTCAGCTTGAGTTGTTAAATGTTAGTAAGAGAGGCTGATATGGGGCTGTTCAAGAAGAAAAACCCGCAGGATGCCTTTGATCCCGATGTGTTTACCATCACGGATACGATTTTGGACCCGCCGCGGTTTACGTTTTTGCCGGCTATCTACCAGGATGCCACGCGTCGCAAGTGGGCCGTACATCAGCGCGGCGGCGAGCCGAAGAT
Source organism: Collinsella sp. OM06-18AC (assembly GCF_003438785.1). Classification (NCBI taxonomy): domain Bacteria; kingdom Bacillati; phylum Actinomycetota; class Coriobacteriia; order Coriobacteriales; family Coriobacteriaceae; genus Collinsella; species Collinsella sp. OM06-18AC. The sequence continues at coordinate 4,072 of NZ_QSTX01000016.1, read as the reverse complement.
TTTTGACTATGCGGACGTGTTGCAGTGCGAAGTGGCCGAGGCGGGCGATCCGGAGGCCGATGAAGCGGTCTCTAAACAGGAATTTGCCCAGCGTATTCTGGCAAATCCCGCTAAGGCGGCAAAAATGAACGCAGCCAAGCGTAATATGTGTCTTGGTATGGGCGTTGTTGTGGCGGTTCAGACGGGAAAAGACGAGGTTTCCAAATTAGAGATTCCCGTTATGACCGACGAAGTCAAACGCGATTCAAGCCTATATAAGTCGTATCGGAATGTCGCCGAGAAGATCAAGGCCGAATTTGATGCCATGGGTGGTCTGGCCTAATTTTGGCGACATACGTTTCTGAACGAGGAGTCTGTGCAATGGCAGGCGAATCTTATGCAATCCCCCCCAAAGATCGTGCTGTTGAGGGGATTCTTTGGTATATCCAGCACCATCAGCTTGCCGGCGGCGATCGCCTGCCGGCCGAGCGCGTGCTGTGCGAAGAGATCGGCGTTTCGCGTACGGCGTTGCGCGCCGGTATCACGCGGCTCATCTCGTGTGGAACGCTCGAGAGCCGTCGCGGATCGGGTACGTATGTGTGTCCTCCTAAGCCGCTGAACATCTTCCAGGAAACGTATAACTTTTCCGATGCCGTGCGGACTGCCGGCCTGCATCCCTCTTCTCGTCTGGTTTCCACCGAGACCATCGAGGCGGATAAGACGCTTGCCGACAAGCTTGGGGTGGCTATAGGCGCTCCTTTGCTCCGCATGCAGCGCGTTCGACTTATTGAGGGCGAGCCGGCGTCAATCGAGACGGCTCACGTTAACCTGTCCCTGTGCCCATCGCTTCCCGAGCACGATTTTGAGTGCGAGAGCCTTTACGATGTCTTGCTCAAAGAAGGTGGCGTGCGTGTTGAGCATGGACGTGAGCATATCTCCATCTCGCGTTTGAACGCCGAAGAGGCCGAGCTGCTCCAACAAGAAGAGGAAACGCCGGTGTTCTATGAGAGCACGATCGAATTTGATAAGGACATGCGTTTTGTGGAGCATTGCAAATCGGTGATTTTGCCCACAAAGTTCCGCTTTGCCGATAACGGCGAAAAGAACGGCATGAGGAGCGTGGCAGGTGAACAATGGCTGAAACAGTAGATGCCACCCCGGTTTATATGCGCATTCGACGCCGCATCGAGGAGCGTATCGAGCGCGGTATATATCCCACGGGTTCCATGATTCCGTCCGAAAAAGACCTCGCTGAGGAATTTGGTACGACACGCTTGACCATCCGAAGTGCTGTCGATGAGCTGGTTCGGCGTGGGCAGATTCGACGCGTCCGCGGAAAGGGCGCGTTTGTGGCACAGAAAGTGCCCGTTGCGTACGAGCGAACAGGAGGCTTTCGCGAATCGGTTCGTGCTTCGGGCGGCGAGCCGTCCGTCCGTATCCTCGCGCGTTCCAAGCGTTATGCGGGCCCATATTATGCCAACCTGTTTGGCATTGCCGAGGACGATTTGCTGTATTCGATTCGGCGTTTGAACTGCGTCAACGGCGATCCCGTATCGATTGAGACGGCGTTCATCCCGTGCCTGCTGTTCCCCACAATCGAAGATATTGACGTGTCGGTCTTCAGTTTGTACGAGACCTATGAGATGTTGGGCCGAAAGCCGGTCATGGCACAGGAAAAGCTCGATATCGAAGCGCTGGGCGCGCGAGATGCCGGCCTGCTTGGACTGGAGCAGGGCGATCTTGCCTTGACGCTGGAGTGCGTGAGCTTCGATGCGAGCGGCCAGGCGATCGAGTACGTCAAGTCGTTTAACCGCGGCGATGCGGGTGGATATACCTATACGTACTAGCTGGTTTTTTGCATAACGGGCTGAAAAGCTGACGGAATTTTGATTCGTTGAGCAGACCGTATATACAACCTTACATGGCTCAAAATCGACCGTTCGCCGATGGGGATAAATTAATCGACAAAGAGGTATCAAAAAGCCGTAACCTGTAACTGTGATTGGTATCAAATACTAATGATTTGTTACGAGGTGAGACGATGAAGATGCTCGATTACGTTCAGCTTGCCCATGTGCGTATGGGGGAGAACCTCGAGCGTTCGTCTGAGCTGGTAGCGCAGCTCGTTGATATTTTCCAGTCCGGTTCTTTTGATGCACTGCGCATCGTTGCTTCGGGTTCGTCGCGCCATGCCGCCGATTGCGCCCGCGATTACCTGCAAGATGCGCTGCAGATGCAGGTGTCCGTTGTGACGCCCGAGGCCTTCGTCGATTTTGAACACACCTATCCGCAGCATGCGCTCAACATCGCCGTCTCGCAGAGCGGCTATTCGACCAATACGATTGCGGCGCTCGATTACATGCGTGCACACGATATGGCTGCAGTTGCGCTCACGGCAAACGTCGAGGCACCCATCAAGGAACACGCTGACATCGTTCTTGACTACGGTGTGGGTGTCGAGTCGGTGGACTTTGTGACTCTGGGCGTCGAGGTTCTCGTTGAGTACCTGGTGCTCTTTGGTATTTACGGCGGTCAGGCGCGCGGAACGATTGACGCCAAGGGCGTTGCTCAGCGTCTTGATGACCTGCGCGAGGCTATCCAGGCTAATGCCGTGATGTGCAAGACCGCCGAGGCATATGTCCAAGATCACATGCTCGAGCTTTCTGAGCACATGCCCGCCATGGTCGTCGGCAACGGCCCCAACTATGGTGTTGCCGAGGAGGCAGCGCTCAAGCTGAGCGAGACCATCAAGATTCCTGCCATGCATCACGAAGGCGAGGAGTTCGTCCACGGTCCCGAGATGCAGATCGTTCCGGGCTATCTGGTGTTTATCGTCGACGATCCGCAGGGGTCGGAGCGTCTTGCGAATATCGCCGATGCGCTATCGAACGTTACGGCAAAAACGGTGCTGCTCACGGCCCATCCCAAGGGTAGGGCTCACGAGGTTGCGGTGCCTCAGGTGGCTCCGCTGCTCAGCGCAATTCCCAATCTTGTGTTCTTCCAGACGATTGCGGCCATGATTGCCGAGCGTCTGAAGTCATGGAACGTGCACCCGTATCTCGATACCGTCTCCAAGCAAATGGAGGTCAAGGCAGAGGGCTACGAAGAGTCAGTCAATGCGCTTAAGGCCAAAGCGGCTGAGTGTTACGGAATGTAAGCGGGTTTTGATGCCCGTTGGCATGGGGGATGTGGAAACAACCCCAGAAAGGAGAGACAAATGAAGGAAACCGAGAAGATCGAGATCATGCATTTCGACCAGGAGGGCTATCTCGAGGACGGCAAGGCGCTCTACGAGACCGGCAAGAAGATGACCGCGCTCGCCGACAAGGTCGCCGACGAGGGCTACGACGCCGTGTTCCTGATGGGTGTCGGCGGCACCTGGGACGAGCTCATGCAGCTCGAGTACCTCATGAACAAGTTCGGCGACCGCGACCTCGAGGTCTACCTGATCCACGCCGCCGAGTGGAACGTCATGGGCCACAAGCGCATGACCGAGAAGTCCGTCGTGCTCACCGCCTCCGAGTCCGGAACCACCCCCGAGGTCCTCGAGGCCGTCAAGAAGATGAAGGGCATGGGCGTGCGCGTCTACGCCATGACCAAGCCCGAGGGCCCCATCGGCCAGGCTGTCGGCGCCGAGAACTGCGTCGCCATGGCTTCTGACCATGGTTCGGGCGGCTGCGAGAAGGGCTACTACCTCGCCGACTGCTTCGGCCTGCGCCTGCTCAACCGCCGCGGCTGCTTCCCCAAGTTCGATCTGTTTATCGAGCAGACCAAGGACATCTGGAAGGACATGCTCGATATCCGCAAGCGCTTCGAGCCGCGCG
>NZ_QSTX01000016.1:0-259 GCF_003438785.1 Collinsella sp. OM06-18AC | reverse complement strand
GCTTCGAGCCGCGCGCCGAGGAGCTCGCCAAGAAGTACGCCCTGGCCCCCTACACCATGTTCATCGGCTCCGGCGCCCTGTGGGGCGAGACCATCCTGTTCTCGATGTGCATCCTGGAGGAGATGCAGTGGAAGCGCACCCGCTACATCACCTCGGCCGACTTCTTCCACGGCACCCTCGAGCTCGTGGAGCCCGGCGTCCCCGTGTTCCTGTTCATGGGCGAGGACGAGAACCGCAAGCTCGACGAGCGCGTCCGCGC
>NZ_QSTX01000015.1:0-51724 GCF_003438785.1 Collinsella sp. OM06-18AC | reverse complement strand
CTCTCTTCATGAGCCCCGCAGTCCGCTCCGACTGCGGGGCTTTTGCTATTCACCTAGTCATTGGGGACGTTCTTAAACGACTAGTCAAACAAGAACGTCCTCAACGACTATTCATTTAAGTTTGTCCCCAATGACTGCGGAAACCCGGCACTTGGGGACGTTCCTTTCCTGCCGGCAGCTTGGGACAGTCCTTAAAGGCCACTGTCGATCAACTGCGGAAAGTGCATCCCAGGATGAACGTCCAAAACGGGATCTAGTTTCCCTTGAGGTCCTCAACGGGAAAATGCATCCCGGAATTTGGCCGAAAAGCGGGATGTTGTTTCCCAAACGGACCGCTAGCGGAAAGCGCATCTCACCATTGAGTTCCAAAGTGGGATGCGCTTTCCGTACCGGCGGTTCCTGGCAATCTGGGACTACTCATTTAAGTCTGTCCCCAATGAGTGTCTGTCCCCAATGAGTGCTCAATGACTAGTAGTAGGCCCACATGGCTTCGACTTCGTTGAGGACCTCTACGACGCCCCAGCGGCGGGCGCTGCGGCTGGCCGAGTTGGGGTCGTAGACGCCAATCTGGTTGGCATCGTCGATGCCGTAGAGCACGATGTAGTGGCCTACGTTGGTAAACGTACCGGGGCGCACTGCGGCGATAACGGGCGCACCCGAGCGAAGTGCTTGGGTAATCGATTCACGATCGTTATAGAGCTGTGTTCCGTTGAGTCCCAGCTGCCACGCACCGCCCGTCATAAACGACCACTCGGTGGCACCAGTGGGGGCGTAGTTGCCGGCTTCGGCCAGTGCGCATATATCGACCGGCGTCTTATCGGTGTGGCCGGTCTTAAAGATATAGACCATGGTGAGGCAAGTGGGACCGCAAGCGTTTTCGCGAATAGTGCCACCGGCATAGGGCAGCTCCGACCATGCGGGGTCAATTTGGTAGATGTGGGGCATGGTGCCGGCCTGCCATTGCGAGCGTGGGGTCGAGAACGCAAAGGAGTAACCGGGCGCGACGGGAGCTTTAAGCAGCTTGTCCTCGGCAGTGGGCTCAAGACCGGCTGATCCGTGGGAGATACAGGATCCCAAAAACACAAAGACGAGGCAGGCGGCAATGGAGCAAAGCGCAAGGCGTAGGCGGCGGGCCGGAAGCGCGTGGCTTGTGGTGTGTGACGCGGGGTGAGGGGCGGAATTGGCGCGATCGCGTTGAGGTCGCGAAAAGGAGCGCTTAACGTAGTAATCGGTCTTACGACGATCGTGGCGGCGTGGCTGCGATGTGTCGGTCTGGCGTTGGCGTGTGCTCGTGCTCACGCGGTCTGACTGCTGCACGGTACGGCTTTGTTGCCGCGAAGAAGCCCCGAGTTGCTCTTGGGGGCGCTGCGGGTTGTCGTTGTCGGAGGTGCTTCTGGGCGTTGGCGTGGTGCGGCCGGCAAGGCGCACGCTTTGTGGCCGTTGGTCGCCGTCATTGTATCCGTATGCCATTCGAATCACCTTGCCTCATGTGTAACTTGTCTATCCTACATAAAAAGATGCACGACACATGGGTATGTGCGCCAAAAGCCTGACAAATGGTATGAACGTTGCCGCGCCGCGCGCCAAGCGTCACGGCAACAGGTATTCAAAAGCAGACAAGATGAAAGCGTCCAAGACGAATGACGTCTCCCGCCGTTCGTCCCAAAAACGGTGCCGCTCGTTTTGCAGTTCTGCCTTCGGTCGAGCTGCGAGCGGCGCTGCTGCGCCAAGGCCGTATCTTAAAGCCATGGAATAAAAGCGCGCGGCAAAACGGACCGCGCAAGGGGTGACGCCAAGGGGCGTCAAAAAGGAAAGGAGGGGAACAATGGCGGACAAGAACGCAGAAGTTGCAGTCGAGGACAACGGCGGCATGAAGAAAACGCTTTCGCTCTGGAACTTCTTCACCATCGGTTTCGGTGCCATCATCGGTACCGGTTGGGTTCTGCAGGTCGGCGACTGGATGGTCGTGGGCGGCGGTCCCGTTCCCGCTATGATCGCATTCCTCTTGGGTGCAATCTTCCTCGTGCCCGTCGGAGCTGTTTTCGGTGAGCTCACGGCTGCTATCCCCATCTCGGGCGGCATCGTCGAGTATGTCGATCGTAGCTTTGGCCGTACGATGAGCTACATCACCGGCTGGCTCCTGGCCCTGGGCAACGGCATCCTGTGCCCGTGGGAGGCCATCGCCATCTCGACCCTCGTGTCCGAGATGTTCGGCAGCCTGCCCGGCCTTGAGTGGCTGCGCGCCGTCAAGCTCTACACCATCTTGGGCGCCGACGTTTACCTGTTCCCGACGCTGATCGCGCTCGGCTTTGCAACCTACGTCATCTTCCTCAACTTCCGCGGTGCCAGCTCGGCCGCCAAGCTGCAGGCCTTCCTGACCAAGGCCCTGCTCTGCGGCATGCTGCTCGCCATGGGCGTCTCGCTGTTCACCGGCTCGCCGGACAACGCCATGCCCGTGTTCTCCCAGGTCACCGGTGCTGGTGGCGGCAAGCCCGCTACCGAGGGCACCAGCCTGTTCGCCGGTATCGTTTCGGTCCTGGTTCTGACCCCGTTCTTCTACGCCGGCTTCGACACCATTCCTCAGCAGGCTGAGGAAGCAGCCGAGGGCCTCAACTGGAACAAGTTCGGTAAGATCATCTCCTTGGCCCTGCTGGCCGCCGGCGGCTTCTACATGGTCTGCATCTACTCGTTCGGCACCATCCTCGACTGGCATGAGTTTGTTAAGAGCCCGGTTCCCGCGCTTGCCTGCCTCAAGGGCATCAACATGCTCCTGTACCTGGCCATGCTCGTCATCGCCACGCTTGGACCCATGGGCCCGATGAACTCCTTCTACGGCGCCACGAGCCGCATCATGCTCGCCATGGGCCGCAAGGGCCAGCTGCCCGAGAAGTTCGCCGAGGTCGATCCCAAGTCCGGCGCTCCCAAGCTCGCCTGCGTCGTTCTGGGCGTCATCACCGTCGTCGGTCCGTTCCTGGGCAAGAACATGCTCATCCCTCTGACCAACGTGTCGGCTCTCGCCTTCATCTTCTCCTGCGGCATGGTCGCCCTCGCTTGCCTGCGCATGCGCTTCACCGAGCCCGACCTGCCTCGTCCCTACGAGGTGCCCGGCGGCAAGTTTGGCATCAGCCTCGCTATCGTTGCCTGCGGCACCATCATTGGCCTGCTCGTGATCCCGTTCTCTCCCGCCTCCCTCAACATGGTGGAGTGGAGCATCGTGATCGGCTGGCTGGCTGTTGGCCTGGGCCTCATGGCCTTCACCAATTCCCGCAAAAAATAACGCCTAGCCGGGGCGGATCGGGTGCGCGGGGCCCTCTCTCCCGCGCACCGAACCCGGCACCACTTGGGTAGTTTTGTGAGGCCTTAACCCAACGCGGCCTCGCCCACTATATGGATCCATAAGGAGGAACCATGTCCACTAAGTATGCAATCGTTGGCGGCAAGCTCATCGACGGTACCGGTGCCGAGCCGGTCGAGAACTCCCTCGTTCTCGTCGACGACAATGGCAAGATCGAGTACGCCGGTGTCATGCAGGACCTTCCCGAGGGCGTTGAGGTTATCGACGCCGCCGGCAAGACCGTCCTTCCCGGCCTGATCGACACCCACCTGCACTTCTCGGGCAACCTGACCGACGATGACACCGACTGGGTCATGCAGCCGCTCCTCGAGAAGCAGGCCGTCGCCGTCAAGCAGGCCTACGACTGCCTCACCCACGGCCTTACCACCGTCTGCGAGATCGGCCGCTTTGGTATCCAGATCCGTGACTGCATCGACAAGGGCGTCTTCAAGGGCCCGCGCGTTTTGGCAACCGGTCTGGGCTTCTGCCGCGTTGCCGGTCACGGCGACTCCCACCACTGCACCCAGGAGCTCAACAAGGAATCCCACCCCTGGGGCGATCAGGTCGACGGTCCTTGGGATCTGCGCAAGGCCGTCCGTCGTCGCCTGCGCGAGAACCCCGATGCCATCAAGATCTGGGCTACCGGTGGCGGCATCTGGCGCTGGGACTCCGGTCGCGACCAGCACTACTGCTCCGAGGAGATCCAGGCCGTGATCGAAGAGGCCAAGTTGGTCGGCATCCCCGTGTGGAGCCACTGCTACAACAACCACGCCGCTGCCTACGATTCCGTCCGCTTTGGCTGCGAGCAGCTGATCCACGGTTTCGATATCGATGAGCGCACCATGGACCTCATGGCCGAGCAGGGCACCTTCTTCACCCCGACGATCGCCTTCCTGCCCACCTGGTACGCCACCTATCCGCCCGTCTACGTCCCCGAGCTGCACGACAAGTACGAGGGCACCCTGGTCGAGAAGGAGCTGCAGCGCAACTACGACTGCCTGCGCGAGGCCAAGAAGCGCGGCGTCGTCATGACGATCGGCTCCGACTCCTTCTCCTTCGTCACCCCGTACGGCACCTGCTCCATCGAGGAGATGTACGAGTTCGTCGACAAGATCGGCTTCACCCCGGTCGAGACCATCACCTGCGCCACCCTCAACGGTGCCAAGATGTGCCACATCGAGGACGAGACCGGTTCCATCGAGGCCGGCAAGTGCGCCGACCTGCTGGTCGTCAACGGTGACGTCGCCGCTGACATTCACGTGCTCAACACCGACAACATGGACGTCATCATGAAGGACGGCTGGATCGTCGAGGCTGGCACCTTTGGCGAGGCCAACAAATACAGTGCCTAAGATACCGTTTGTCGATGGCTGGATGTAAAACACAGTTTTTGATTGCATAATGCAATGGAGAGGGTCGCTTGCGGCCCTCTTTATTGCTATGGGTGCGGTAGATAAAAGGGGATGACGGTGGATTTAAACAGGCTGATTCTGGGCAAGAGCTACAACTCTACCAAGGTCTTTCGTACGGCCCAGCATGTGGTCCAGGCCATCCTGCTCGGTGTTGTCGTTCCGGCGCTTATCCTGTTGCTTATCTGGGATTTGACCGATAATCCCAACCCCGTCCCGGGCGTTGTCGTCATTGCCGGCTTGGTCATGCTGTGCTTCTTCTTCTCGTACGTCTTTGTCGTTCCCGACGACCTCACGTCGAGCGCTACCGACCGCACACTCGCCATCGCATCGAAAATATTCGCCTATACGTCGCGAGGCCTTACGCCCGAAGCGGCCCTGGGCGCTTCCAAAATCATCCTTTCCGAGACCATCGCCTCGGCCATCTGCTTTACCGACGGCAAGCAGGTGCTGGCGAGCTGGGGCGAGGACTCGGCAAAATGCCCCGCGGGCACTCCGGTTGTGCTGCGGACTACGCTCAACGTGATCAACAGCGGTGAGCAAAGCGTATTTTCGCGCGATGCCTCGACTGAGACGGGTGGCTACTTTCCGCGCCTGCGCGCCGGTATCGTCGCACCGCTCACCGTGCGCGGGCATTGCGTGGGCACGCTCGAGCTGTATTATCCCCGTCTGAGCAGCATCGATATGCGCCAGACGGCGCTTGCCTCGGGCTTTGCCGACCTCATTTCCACGCAGCTTGCGAGCTTTGAGCTCGAGCGCCAGGACGAGCTTACAGCTCGCGTGGAGCTGCGCGCCTTGCAATCGCAGGTCGATCCTCATTTTCTGTTTAACACCATCAGCACCATCGTGTCGCTCGTGCGTACCGAGCCGGACAAGGCCAGGTCGCTGCTCATCGACTTTTCCAATTACTACCGTCAGACACTGTCCGATTCCGATACCCTCACAACGCTCGAGCACGAGGTGGAACAGGGCACTCGTTACATCAACCTTATGCAGGCCCGGTATGGCGACGGCCGTCTGCGCGTCTCGGTCGATATCGACTTTGAGGTGCGCGACAGCATGGTGCCGCCGTTTATCTTGCAGCCGCTGCTCGAAAACTGCATCAAGCATGCGCAGCGCGAGACCGAGCCGCTTTCTATTCATGTTAGGGCTTTTGAGACCGATGACGGCTTGGAGATCATCGTCGAAGATGACGGCATCGGTATGAGCGAAGAAGTCTGCGCGCATCTGTTTGAGCAGCATCGCCGAGAGGAGCCCGAGAGCATTACCGCCGACGGTTCCGTCAAGCGAGGTTGCGGCCTGGCGCTCTTTAACGTACTTCAGCGCATCCATTTCTTTTACGGAGAAGATTCGGGCATGCGCGTGAAGTCCCAGGAGGGCGTGGGAACGCAGGTCATCGTCGAGCTGAACGGCGAGCCGCATGAGCCGGCGCCGATGAAGGTGTAGCGCGCGGTTGGATTGAGAGAAAAAAGAGGGGAAGCGCATATGTCCGAGGGATGGAACATCTTGGTGGTTGATGACGAGCCTCCTATTAGGGCTGAGCTACGTTATCTGCTGGAAAAGGATGCACGTGTGGGACAGATTGCCGAGGCGGGCAATGTCACCGAGGCCGTGGAGTCGATTCTGTCGAACAAGCCCGACGTGCTGTTTTTGGATATCACGATGCCCGGCCGCTCGGGAATCGAGCTTGCCGAGACGCTGCAGAACCTAAAGACGCCGCCGGTCGTGGTGTTTGTGACGGCATTTGCCGAGTATGCGGCCGATGCCTATAACCTCGATGCCGTCGATTACATCGTCAAGCCGGTCGAGGACGCGCGCCTGTCGAAGGCGCTCGACAAGATCGAAACCGCCCTGGGTGTTCGCCGCGCTGTCCATACCCCGCGCCAGCCCCTTCGCCTGACGGTGGATCGTGGGGGTAAAAAGGTGTTCATTCCCGTGGCGGATGTCTGCTACTTTGAGGCACGCGCCGATTTTTGCAACGCCGTCTGCGCCGAGGGAACATACCTGATCAATGAGTCGATTTCCTCGCTCGAGCGGCGCCTGGCCTCCGAGGGCTTTATCCGTGTCCACCGCAGTTATCTGGTCAATTTGGAAGACGTGCACAATGTCGAGATCGGCTCCACGGGCCTGATGGAGCTCAGGCTCGATCGCGTGACCTCGACGGTGCCCGTGTCCCGCCGTCGCGCCGCCGAGGTTAAGACGCACCTGGGGCTTGCGTAAGCGGTCCGCACGCCACCGTTTACCGCCGCAGGTTTGGCACGGGCGCGCGGTGGGCATAATGGGTGGCATCGAATGAAATCGAAAGGATCATTATGCCTGCGCTCATTACGCATCATCTGTTTGGCGAGGAAAGCATCGACCGTCTTCCGCAGGGCGTTATCACGTCCGACGAGGAGCGTATTGCCTTTATCCTGGGCAACCAGGGCCCCGACCCGTTTTTCTTCCACATTCTGACACCGCGTGTTTCCGACTGTACGCTGCTGGCGCAGGTCATGCATCGCTCGCGCATGTCTCGCCAGTTCGCGTGCCTGCGCGACGGCGTGTCGCATCTGCTGCCGCGCGACGCCAGCTTGGGTCGCGCCTTTGCGCTGGGTCTGCTGTCTCATTACGTGCTCGACCGCAACGCCCACCCCTTTGTCTATGAGCAGCAGTTTGGCATCGTGGAGTCCGATTCAGAGCTTGAGGATTCGAGCAGTCAGGTCCATGCCGTGATCGAGAGCGACCTGGATGTACTGATGCTGCAGCTTAAGCGCGATGGCGCTACGGTCGACGATTACCCGCCGGCGGGCGAGATCGTCACCACCGATCGCATCAGTCGCGTGGCCGGCGTGCTGATGAGCTATGTTGCCGGACGCGTGTACGGCATTGACATTCCGGCGGGGGAGTACGGTGCTGCCGTTGCCAATATGCAGCGACTTTACCGTGCGATTGAGCCGGCCGGCTCCGTAAAGACGCGCGCGATCTCGCTGGTTGAGGGGTTGGTGCACGACTACTCGCTGCTCGACGGCCTTGCCCATCGCGTGACGACGGAGCTGCCCGAGCGCACCGGTAACCTGGGCCATCTGACATGGAAGAATCCCTTTACCGATGAGGTCTCGAACGAGAGTTTCCCCGAGGTCTTTGATCGCGCGCTGGTCGATTACGAGTGCACGGTCGCGCGTTTTATCGAGACCGGTGACATGGAGGCCGTGACCGGTCACGTCAACTACAGCGGCCGCGTGCTCGGCACCGACGAGGAGTTCGACCGCGAGGAGTAGGGTCCGCTCCTGTCTCTTTGCCGAATCCTTACCGGCGCCTCCGTGCAATTGGGGTACGATGAACTAGCTGCATATCGGGCGAATACGAAGGGTCCCTGTCCATGAAATACACCAAGCTCGAGCGTAACTGGGTCATGTACGATGTGGGAAACTCGGCCCTCGTGCTGCTCAATACCTCGGTGGTGCCCATCTACTTTAACGCCATCAATACCGGCGCTTCCTCGGCAGACCTGGTGGTCGCTTGGGGCAACGCGCAGACGATTGCCTCGCTGGTCATTGCCATGCTCATGCCCATTCTGGGCGCGCTTGCCGATTACGCCGGCAACAAGATCAAGTTCTTCTTGGGCTTCTTCCTCACGGGCCTGGTTCTTTGCCTGGCGCAGGCTATCCCAATGTCCGCCATGGCATTTTTGACTGTGTACGTGCTGTGCACCATCGGCCTCAACTCTTCTATGACGTTCTACGACGCCATGCTGCCCGACATTACCACCGACGAGCGCATGGACGTCGTGTCCAGCTCGGGCTATGCCTGGGGCTACATCGGTTCCACCGTGCCGTTCATCATCTGCCTGGCGCTTATCATGGGTGGCCCCGCTCTTGGCGTCCCCACCATGCTGGCAACGCGTCTGTCGTTTATCATCACTGGTGCCTGGTGGCTCATCTTTACCCTGCCGCTCATTCGCACCTATAAGCAAAAGTACGGTCGCGAGCGCGGTCCCGAGGACACCATCGGCCACATCGTGGGCGGTGTGTTCTCCGAGGTCGGACACACCATGCGCGAGATTGCCCACAACAAGACCGTACTGGTCTACATGATCGCGTTCTTCTTCTACATCGACGGTGTGCACACGGTCATTTCCATGGCCACCAGTTACGGATCGGCCTTGGGCATCGATTCGACGCAGCTGGTGCTGGCGCTGCTCGTTACGCAGTTCGTGGCCTTTCCGTCCGCCATCATCTACGGCAAGCTCGCCGGACGCGTGGGCACGCTCAACATGATCCTGGTGGCGGTCGCCGCCTACATGGGGATTGTGCTGTTCGCCGCGTTCTTCCTAAAGACCGCCTTTGAATTCTGGGTGCTTGCCATTATGGTCGGCCTGTTCCAGGGCGGTGTGCAGGCGCTCAGCCGTAGCTACTTTGGCCGCATTATCCCCAAGGAAAAGTCCAACGAGTACTACGGCTTCTTTGACATCTTTGGTCGTTATGCAAGCGTTATGGGCACCTTCCTGGTGTCGGTCGTCACCTCGCTGACCGGCAACCCGTCGCTGGGCGTCCTTTCCATTGGCGTGCTGCTGGTCGTTGGCTTTATGCTACTGGTCCGCCTGTCCCGCATGACTCGGGCGGCAGAGCATGCCGCATAGGAGCGAGCGGCTATTGTGCCTGTCCACGGTACTCTTTTGGGGTTATCCGCAATAAACATTGCGACTTGCGAGCAATGATTTGCCCAAGTGGGTATGATGGAGTCAGCTAGGTCGCGGGGCGTCGCCTGTGTTTGGCGGCGTCCCGTTTTTGTGTTGCAGGGAGGGTAAGGCATGAACGCCACGGTCGTGATTCCAACGTATTGGGCGGGCGATGACGCTCGCGCAAACGCCCCTGGCACCTATGACCATTCGACACGACTCAACGCCGACAATCCCGAACTCGACCGCTGCCTGGTCTCGCTTGAGCAGGTACGTGACATCCCGCGCATCATCCTTTTGGTGGTCTGTCCCGTTTCTGCCACAGCCGATGTGTCGCTGCGCGTGCACGAGATTGTCGACGCGCATCCCACGCTCAAGGTCACCGTTGTCACCAACACCCAGGCCTCGCGCATCGCAGACCGGGTTGCTCAGATCGCACCCAAGGGTTCGGGCGAGTGCGTGAGTCTGCGAGGCTACGGCGCCATCCGCAACATGGGGCTAGCCTGTGCCGCTGTGCTGGGGCATGACGCGGTTATCTTTTTGGATGACGATGAGACTGTCATCGACGCCGACTTTATGAAGCGCGCGACCTATGCGCTGGGCCAGCAGACGCGTCAGGGCCTGCCGATCTTGGTCAAGAGCGGCTATTTCTACGATCGCGACGGCTCGCCGTTGGCTCCCACAGATAAGGCGGGCATCTGCCATCGTTGGTGGACCAAGCGCATCGAGTTCAACCGTTGGATGAAAAAGGCGCTCTCGGGCACCCGCATCTCGCGCTCCAACTACGTGTGCGGCGGCCTGATGGCCCTGCACGCCCGCGCCTTTACGCGTGTGGCCTTTGATCCGTTTATCACCCGTGGCGAGGATCTGGATTACCTCTTTAACATGCGCATGTTTGGCTACGACGTGTGGTTCGATAACGAGTGGACCGTGCGCCATCTGCCTCCGGAGTCCGAAAAGCGCTCACCGCGCTTTATGCAGGATGTATACCGTTGGTACTACGAACGGGCCAAGTTGACATTCGCCGCGCATCAAAAGGAGCTCATTCCCGTTACGGCGGCATCGCTCATGCCCTACCCGGGCCCGTGGATTTCGCGCGAGCTCGACGACCGCGTGCGCAAGACCGCTATGGTCCGCAGCGTGTTTACCCGCGAGCATGAGGGCTACCTGCGCATCTGGCGCCATGGTATCGACGAGGCAAAAGCCTATGCGCGCCAAAACGCTGCAAGCTACCTGCGTTTCCAGAGTTTTTGGCCCAAGATCATGGACGGGCTTTGGCGTGACGCACAACTGATCAGTATCCTGGAGGGGGCCGAATGATCGACCGCCGCGCCCAGCGCGATAGTTCAATATCAATCTTTCGCATCATTGCCGTTGCCTGCGCCATTTGCGTGCTGGTGTACTTTATTATTGCCCTGGCGACTGGAATCGAGCCGATTGCCACGGTGATTGCCTGTGCGCTGCTGTGCATCTTTCTGTGCATCTTTATCTTTTTGACGCTCAATCCCGATTCGGTGCGCTCCCAGTACACCGAGGAGACGCTCTCGGTGGCCTCGGCCATGCTCGAGGACATTAAGGGCGGTCTGACGCAGGAGTCGGCGCGTTTGGTGTGTCAGCGCATTTTGCCCGAGACGCGCGCCATGACGGTGGCCATCACCGACGAGGACAACGTGCTTGCCTGCGCGGGCGAGTTTGAGGAAAAGCTACTGCCAGATTCTCCCATCCACACGCTTGCCACACGCTACGTTATCGAACATGGCATCGTGCAATCGTTCAACCGTATGGTGGATGTCGTGGGCTCGGACGGCTCGCACAACCAAGTCCCCGCCGGCATTATCGCCCCCATCAAGGTGGGCGATCGTACCGTCGGCACGCTCAAGTTCTACTACAAGACCCCGCGCGCTGTCGACCGTACCCAGTACGCGCTTGCCTCGGGCTTTGCCGAGATCTTGTCCACGCAGCTCGCCATCCACGAGCTCGAGGTGCAAAAGGAACTCACAGCGCGCGCCGAGGTGCGTGCGCTGCAGGCGCAGATTAACCCGCACTTCCTGTTCAACACGCTGAACACCATTGCATCGTTTACGCGCACCGACCCGCTGCGGGCTCGCGAACTGCTTCGTGAGTTCTCATCGTTCTATCGCGCCACGCTCGACAACTCGGGATCGCTTATTCCGGTCTCGCGCGAGGTCGCACAGACCAAGCGCTACCTTACCTTTGAGAAGGCCCGCTTTGGCGAGGACCGCGTGCTTGCGACGTTCGATGTGTCCGAGGACGTGGAAGATACGCTGGTGCCGGCGTTCGTGATCCAGCCGATTGTCGAGAACGCTGTGCGTCATGGTATGGGCGATGACGACGCCCTGAGGATCGACGTGACCGTTCACCAAGACGGCGAGGATGCAATCTTGATTGCCGTGGCCGATAATGGCGTGGGCATGGATGAGGGTACCGCCGCCAGACTGTTTGACGAGCGCTCTGCCCGTCCCGACGCCAGCTCTCCCCAGGGTGGCGGCGCCGGTGTGGCCATGCACAATATTTCGGAGCGCATCCATCGCTTTTTTGGGCCGCACTCCTATACGCGTGTCGAATCGGCGCCGGGCAAGGGCACCAAAGTGCTTCTTCATCTTGATTTGTCAGAGAGCATCTTTGACATTCAAGAGTAAAATAAAAGGCTACGGGCTCAACGTCATGCGACGGATGCCCGGCGTAGTTAGTTGACGAAAGGTTTTATCCCTATGCTGCGTGCGATGATTGTGGATGATGAGGCGCCGGCTCGCTCGGAGCTTCGCTTCCTGCTCGAGCAAACGGGCAAGATCGGCACGATCACGGAGGCGTCGAGCGTCCGCTCCGCCATCGAGATGCTTATGGAAAGTCGCGTGGATGTCGTGTTTCTCGATATCTCGATGCCCGGTGCCTCGGGCCTGCAACTTGCCGAGGCACTGCATAAGCTCAAAAATCCGCCGGCGATCGTATTTGTGACTGCGTATAGCGACCATGCGGTTGAGGCATTCGACGTCGATGCCGTCGATTATCTGATGAAGCCTGTCGAGGAAGCTCGCTTGGATCGCGCGATCGAGAAGGTTATGCAGCGCGCCAAGCCGGTCACGGACAGCAAGGTGACCATCGAGCGTATCCCGGTGGAAAAGGGCGGTCGCAAGGTGCTCATTCCCGTGGACGACATTCGCTTTATCATGGCCAAGGACGATTACTCCTGCATCTATACCGTCGATGATCGCTTTTTGTCGACGACCTCGCTGGCGCAGTTTGAGGCCAAGCTCTGCGACTTTGGCTTCTTCCGTGTTCACCGCCGCTATATCGTCAACCTGGCGTGCGTCACGGACGTTGAGACGGTGCCCTCGGGTGCCATCCAGCTGGGCATTACGGGCGTCGACGAACGCGTGCCGGTTTCGCGCCGCCGCGTCGTGCCGCTCAAGAAGGCTCTGAGTCTCTAGCACACTGGCCCCGCAGCCCTGTAGACCCATCGTCTGCGGGGCCGTGGGGCCTTTTTTGTATGTATCTGCCGAATCGTTTTTTTGCGGAAGGGATCCCATGAACAGTGCAAGCGCCAAGCGTATCGACATCATCTCGGACACCCACGGCTATTTATCGCCTGCGCTCTTGGATGAGCTTGAGGGCGCAGATCTGATCATCCACGCCGGCGACCTCACGTCAGAGATGGACTACGAGCACCTATGCACCATCGCCCCCGTGCGGGCCGTATTGGGCAACAACGATTACTACCGCGACTACGGCCCCGATGTAGACCGTCTTGCGCTCTTTACCTACGAAGGCCTCAAATTCGCCGTAGCCCACTACCGCGAAGACCTTCCGGTGGGATCCGTAGACGTAGCCATCAACGGCCACACCCACGTAACCAAAGAAGCCCAAGTGGGCCGCTGCCTAGTCCTCAACCCGGGCAGCGCCAGCTATCCCAGAGGCACCCGAGGCCCCACCATGGCCAGAATGCTAGTAAAAGACGGCAAGATACTGACCACTAAGTTTATTGACTTGGACTAACCGCAACAAAAACGGGGGATGCACAACGCATCTCCCGTTTTTCTTTGAGCCAAAGTCAGAAGTCCAACCAGAACAATCAGACCAACCCCGCCGGGAAGCACGCGGGCTAGCCGCGCAGCGGCGCACGCCCGCAAAACTGGTTGAATAATGTGACGGCAGGGAGGGTCTCCGGGGCTGAGGGCGGGGGTTAAGTTTGTCGCGAGTTCCGCACGCAAAGGAAAGCACTTAATGTGCTTTCCGTCTTGCGCAGGACTGTAGAGCAGCAAACTTAACCCCCGCCCTCAGCCCCGGAGACCCTCCCGGATGGCCCCAAAAATTTTTTCAAAAAAGTTGTTGCGCGCCGGACAGACTTCTGTGTATACTAATCCCCGCAGCGCACGCGAGTGGAAACAAACGCGAACGCCTGCCTGGGGAGTTAGCTCAGTTTGGTTAGAGCGCCGGCCTGTCACGTCGGAGGTCGCGGGTTCGAGCCCCGTACTTCCCGCCAACGCAATTAAAGCCACGTCTTCGGACGTGGCTTTTTGCGTTTGATGCACTTTGTTTCGGTAGAACGATCGCCCTGGCGCATCTTCGCCCAGAATCCCCGCCCCTTCGGGAACGCAAGTAAAATCTAATAAGCATATCTGTCTAAACAACAGCTTTGTTGCGCAACACCTGTTCAACGAGACAGGGGGTTAGGTTATACTAAATTGCACTGTAGGCCGCATCTGATGCATTTCGCTCCAAGCGCGGCGCTCAGTGGATATCCGATTTACCATTTGGATGTCCTGCGGTCATTTAGCGTCTCGACACAAGCTCGGCCCCGGAGCTCGTTCGAGCTGTTCGTATTCCTTGAAAGGGGAAAAATGGACATATCGAGGAAGACTGATTACGCCCTTCGTATGTTGGCGATGCTTGCCGAGGATCCGGAGCGTTTGCTTTCTGTTCGCACCGCTGCCGAAGAGGTCAATGTTCCGTATTCGTTTGCCCGCTCGATTCAGCACGGTTTGGTCCAGGCCGGTATTGTGGAGAGCCTGCGTGGCGTCCACGGTGGCATGCGTCTCAAGGTCAGTCCGGATGACGTCACTATCCGTCAAGTCGTCGAGGCCGTTCAGGGTCCTATGGTTATGAACGATTGCACCGCGCCCGATGGTGACTGTGCGCGCATGGGCACGTGCTGCTATCATCCCCTGTGGGCCGGAGCTCAAGCGTTGATGCGCGACTACCTCGATTCCGTTTCACTCGGCGACATCGTCGCTCACCGCCAGTTCCCGGCCGTCGATCCCAAATTCGCCGACCGCGAAGCGTTTCCCGAGTACGCCACCTGTGCGTATACATGCCGGGAGGAATAGCGCCGCATAAGGAGCATAGATATGATTCAGGACCCCTTTCGTTCGATGATTCGTTCGGAAGGGGTCCTGCGTTATCGCGACCTTCCGTGGCGCCGCACGCGCGATCCGTACATCATTTGGCTTTCCGAGGTCATGTTGCAGCAAACACAGGTGCCACGCGTGGAGACGCGTATGCCGGCGTGGCTCGATCGCTTTCCGACCGTGCAGGCGCTTGCCCAAGCCGCGCCTTCCGATGTTTTGGACGCTTGGCAGGGCATGGGCTACAACCGACGCGCTCTGGCGCTCCACAAGGCCGCTCAGCGCGTTGTGGAGGACTGGGACGGTGAGTTTCCGCGTGAGACGCGTGACTTGGTCGCTCTGCCTGGTATTGGCCCGGCAACGGCGCAAGGTATCCGGTCGTTTGCGTTTGACCTTCCAGGCGTGTATCTGGAGACCAACGTGCGCACGGTCTTTCTGCATCACTTCTTTCCCGATGTACCGGCTGTTCCCGACCGCGAGCTGGTGCCGCTGATTCAGGCGGCCTGTCCGGCGGTCCCCGGTGCGGCGACCGACGAGATCGCTCCCTTTGCCGTGCCGCTCGATGATGCCGACACGCCGCGCGCGTGGTATTACGCGTTGCTGGACTACGGCGCATATCTAAAAAAGACGTTGCCCAATCCGTCCAGGCGCTCGGCGGGCTATAGCCGTCAATCAAAGTTTGAGGGCTCACGTCGCCAAAAGCGCGCGCATATCGTGCGCATGTTGCTGGCAGCGCGCGATGGCCAACCGGCGGGGATTACGCTTGCTGATGCCGTGGTGGGCGTTAACGATATGGAAGCGGCGGCTGGGCGCGGGCCGGTCGAGCGCGAGCTTGTCGCGGGCATTCTGGCCGACCTGGAGCGTGAGGGCTTTTGCCGAGCCGAGGGCGATCGCTGGCTGAGCATTTAGCCCGTGGAAATCTGAAGAACAGGATTGTAAGGTTTAGATTTCCGACATGAGGGCATCCTAAAGACGAGGCCGCTCGAAGCCTACGGGCGGCATGCGTTGAAGGGAAGTACACCTATGGATTTTGAGAATTCCCAGACCAAGAAGAACCTCGAGACCGCTTTTGCCGGTGAGTCCCAGGCACACACCAAGTATCGCTACTATGCCTCCAAGGCAAAGAAGGACGGCTACGTTCAGATCTCGAACATCTTTGCCGAGACGGCTGGCAACGAGTCCGAGCACGCCAAACTGTGGTTTAAGTATCTGCACGATGGCGCCGTCCCCGATACCCTGGACAATCTGCGCGATGCCGCCGCGGGTGAGAACTACGAGTGGACCACGATGTACGACGAGTTTGCCAAGACCGCCGAGGAAGAGGGCTTTGCCGAGATCGCCGCGAAGTTCCGCGGCGTCGCTGCCGTCGAGAAGGCTCACGAGGAGCGCTACAACAAGCTCGTCGAGCGCATTGAGTCGGGTGAGGTGTTTGAGCGCGAGGGCGTAAAGGTGTGGAAGTGCCTGAACTGCGGGCACCTGCACGTTGGTGCCGAGGCGCCTGAGGTGTGCCCGGTGTGTAACCACCCGAAGGCGTACTTTGAGGAGCAGGTGGTGAACTACTAGCGCGTGGCGCTGGCTGTTGCGGAGCGCAGGGCGGGGGAAACACCTTTCCCTCTCGCTCACGGCTCCGCAGGGTCGCGCGAGGCAAAGGTGTTTCCCCCGCCCTGCGCTCCGGCTTCGGGTCGTCGCGTGCTCGTTACTGAAAAGCTGATATTAAAGATTGTGTGCCGCCCCTTTTTGGGGCGGCACGTTTTGTGTGGGGTCTCGGTCTCCACAATTTTCGTCAAGCTTTTGGTTAGATTTTGGTTAGTTGGCGGGTTGGCGGAAGGGCAAAAGACCATTCGATAAAAAAGCTCAGAGAAAGTGCTGGTAGGGGAGTTGTTGAGGTTTTCGACAGCTTTTGTCAACAAGAAACTTTGCGGCTATTGCTACGGATTGCGTTGTCGCGGTCATGGCGGTGCGGGATGCTGGGCGTAAGCGTCGAATGCTCCGATTTTGGAGGCCAGCATGGATTTGTTTCTTGAGACTCCGCAGCAACAAGCTGAGCGCATGCTGCGTCAGCAGCAACGACTCATGGAGATGCAAATGCAAGGGGCGGCAGTCCAGCCCTTTGCGCAAAATGTCGTGCCCGCTGCTGTACCTGCAGCTGTGCCCGGGTGTGAATCGGCACCAGAGGCCTATTCCGTACAGCAAGATTCATATGCGAAGGAGCTCGCGTTCGACAAGCGTCGTGCGCGTCGTCGCCGCGTGGGCCAGCGCCTGCGCACCTTGGCGATGATCGTGCTCATCCCGCTGGGGCTTGCGGCCATCTTTCTGGCGTCGTATGCCCTCGCGTGCATCCTCAACGGCGCATCGCCCAACGAGGTGCTCCAGCATCTAGCGGCCCTAGGCCAGCGCTTAGGTGACGTCATAACAACCATCCGCGCCGGCTGGGAGAGTTAGCGTTTGTCACATTAGGACTTCTAGGGTGTAGGGATTCTCGCCACGAGTAGGATTCTTGCATCCTGTGGGTCCTGTCGTGCGACTGAATAGTATTATTGAAGATGAATAATAATAGGATTTGCTATGTATAAGCAGGATTTAGAGCAGACTCTTTTGGATATTGACGAAGAGGCGGAGCTGGAAATAGGTCCAAGAGACGATAGGCCGAGCGTTGTATTGGTGGGAGGAAGCGCCTTCATGCTAAACGATGTGACGAATCGGTCGGTTACACATGACATTGATGTGTTTGAGGCAGACAGGTGCCTCCGCGAGATCATAGCTCGATACCCCGAGGTGAATGGCATGGTAGTGGCATATTGCAACCAGATGCCATTCAATTACGAAGATCGACTGATCCCATTGGAGATCGGGGCGCATTTTATCAGGTACTTTACGCCATCTTTGGAGGATCTGGCGGTGATGAAGCTTTATGCCTATCGTCCGAACGACATCGTCGACCTCCATAGTCGAACATTTATCGACCGACTTGATTGGGATCTGCTCGAGCGGCTTATATTCGATGAAGGAGAGGCGTTGGCCTCGTCGCCTTCAGAGCGGAGTTATCAAGAGATGGTCTGTGCATACAGGCAATACAAAAAGGAGGTGCTCGGTTGAATCTGACTTTTGAGGGATTTTTGAAAGGCTATTGCCGAGAGCTGTCCGGACAGCAGTCGCTGAGTTTTAGGAAGCTTGTAAAGCAGGCAACAACGGTTGAGCCGCGTGTGGCGGAGCCTCTGTTTTTGCTCGCTTTGGCGCAGGGTAAGGCCGAATACGTTCTGGGTTTATCCGAGGGCTCGTGGATGGAAGAGGGCTATCGAGGTGTTTTGTCTCTGTATGGCCAAGCGAGTAGCCTGGCATCTCTATGCTCCGAGGATAAGCTCCCCAATCGTTACGCCAACGTTTGGCGTGCGTATAGAGGGGTGAAAGAAAAGCCAGCGGCCGACAGAAGGGTGAACGCCCTGATGAGAAAGAGAACACTTAAAGCATTGGAGGAATCGGGTGTAACGCGCTACGGTCTCTGCCGCGATTTGAATCTGAATAAGGGAAACGTGTACGCATACTTAGCCGGTGATGACTCGAAGGTGAGCAGGAAGACAGCGCGTCGCATTATGGAATATGCGGAGGAGAGAAGCACCCAAGAAGGGGCCGGGCGCCCGGTGCGTGTGGCGGGGTAAGATTGATCGCGGTTTTGATTGATAATCGATTGGGTTTGTTGGGCGGAGTCTATGTCTGCTATTGATATTGCGCTTGTTGTGATTGCCTTGGTGGCGGTGGGAGTTGCTGCGGTCTGCGCCCTGCAGCTTAAGGGCCTTCGTGCCGAGTTGCGAGAGCGTGGCGGCAACGAAGCGGAAACGCTCGCGGCACTCGAGCAGGCCAACAGCGCGCTCGATGCCCTCAACGTCGCGCTGACAGAAACCCGTCGCACGGCAAATGCCATCGCGCAGCAGCAGACGACCGACGCCGCCGTAGAGCAGCAGCGCTACCTGACCATTGTGCGCGAGTTCTCGCAGGCCGGCGACCGTATGGATGACCTGCGCCGCGAGACGGCCCAACAGCTTGGCGCCAACCGCGAAGGCATCGAGCATCGCCTGGACAAGGTGCGCGAGACGGTCGATGCCCAGCTGGGCGCCATCCGCAAAGACAACAACGTGCAGCTCGATCAGATGCGTGCGACGGTGGACGAGAAGCTCTCCCGTACGCTCAACGATCGCCTGTCGGCATCGTTTAAGCAGGTGAGCGACCAGCTCGAGGCCGTGTATAAGGGCCTGGGCGATATGCAATCTATCGCCACCGGCGTGGGCGACCTTAAGCGCGTGCTGGGCAACGTCAAAGCGCGTGGCATTTTGGGCGAGGTGCAGCTGGGCGCGATC
Source organism: Collinsella sp. OM06-18AC (assembly GCF_003438785.1). NCBI lineage: Bacteria > Bacillati > Actinomycetota > Coriobacteriia > Coriobacteriales > Coriobacteriaceae > Collinsella > Collinsella sp. OM06-18AC. The sequence continues at coordinate 32,609 of NZ_QSTX01000015.1, read as the reverse complement.
CTGGCGGACATCCTCACGCCCGACCAGTATCTGGAAAACGTCGCCACCAAGCCCGGCGCCTCGGAACGCGTTGAGTTTGCCGTCAAGCTGCCGGTGGACGAGGGCGACCCCGTGCTGTTGCCGATTGACTCCAAGTTTCCGGGCGACGCGTACGAGCACCTGCTCGACGCGCAGGAGTCGGGCGACGCGGAGGCCGTTGCCGCTGCGCGCAAGGCGCTCGATATGATGGTGAAGCGCGAGGCAAAGGACATCTGCGAAAAGTACCTGAGCGTACCCGCGACCACCAACTTTGGCATTATGTTCGTGCCGTTTGAGGGCCTGTATGCCGAGGTCGTCAGTCGCCCCGGGCTTATTGAGACCCTGGGCCGCGACTATCACGTCAACGTTGCCGGCCCCAGCACCATGGCCGCCATTCTCAACAGCCTGCAGATGAGCTACCAGACGTTTAGGCTGCAAAAACGTACCGACGACGTACTGCGCGTGCTCTCCGCCGTCAAGGCCGAGCTGCCGCGTTATCAGGCGGCGCTGCGCCGCGCCCAGCAGCAGATCGAGACCGCGGGCAAAACGGTCGAGGGCATCATTACCACGCGCACCAACGTCATGGAGCGCAAACTCAAGGACATCGACGCGCTGGAAGACGCGCGGGAGGCCGACGCGATTTTGGGCTTGGAGTCCGCAGACCTGCCCGCAGACCAAAAAGACGAGGACTAGCTGCATCTGACGGCGGGGCGCCTGCGCAAGCACGGCGCGGGCGCTTTTCGCATCGCGCTTGCCTGAAGTGCGCTTCAATGTGCAACAATGGCGTTTCGCCCTATCAGATGCGAAAGGAAGCCCATGTCTCAGAGAAGCACCAGTCCGCTCAGCCGCTCCACCGTGCGCCGCACGCTGCAGCGGTTTTGGGGTGTCACGCGCACACAGCCGCTGATTGTCTTTCTCTCGGTGTTCTCGTCGGCGGGTTACATCTTTTTGCTCACGTTTGCCAACACCTACGTTATGGCCCTCATCGTCGACCGCGTCCAAGCCGGCCCCGTGGCGGGCGACCAGGTGTTTGAGGTCTTTGGCCCTTACATTCTGGCGCTCGTACTCGTTAACCTGGTGGGTCAGATCCTCTCCAAGCTACAGGACTACACCGTCTACAAGCTCGAGATTGCGGGCAACTATCACCTGGCGCGCCTGTGCTTTGACACGCTCTCCAATCAATCCATGACATTCCACACCAGCCGCTTTGGCGGATCGCTCGTGAGCCAGACGAGCCGTTTTATGAGCGGCTACACGGGTCTGGTGGACGTGACGGTGTATTCGCTCATCCCCACTATCACCTCGGTCATCTGCACCGTGGCGGCGCTCGCTCCGGTGGTGCCCACATTTACCGTGATCCTGGTGTGCATCATGGTCGTCTACATTGCGTTTGTCTGGCTTATGTACAAGCGCATCATGCCGCTTTCGGCCGCGACGTCCGCCGCGCAGAACAAGCTCTCGGGCGTGCTCTCCGACGCGGTCACGAACATCCTGGCCGTCAAGACCTGCGGGCGCGAGGACTTTGAGCACGATCTGTTCGATGCCGCCGACCGCGCCGCGCGCGATGCCGAGACGGTCTCGATGCACGCCATGATGCAGCGCAACTTTACGACCTCGGGCCTTATCGTCATCACCATGGCCGTGGTGAGTGTGTTCGTGGCGGGTGGCAATGCGTGGTTTGGCATCTCGGCCGGCTCGCTCGTCATGATCTTTACCTACACCTACAACCTCACCATGCGCCTGAACTACGTGAGTTCCATGATGCAGCGCATCAACCGCGCGCTCGGTGATGCGGCCGAGATGACGCGCGTGTTGGACGAGCCGCGTCTGGTGGCAGACGACGAGAACGCCCCCGAGCTCAAGGTGGGCGAGGGTGCGATTGATTTTGAGCACCTGAGCTTTGCATACCGTGATGCCGCGGCGGGCGAGAGCGTGTTCGACGATTTGACGCTCCATGTGGCGGCGGGTCAGCGCGTGGGCCTGGTGGGCAAATCGGGCTCGGGTAAGACGACGCTCACCAAGCTGCTGCTGCGCCTGGACGATGTTCAGGGCGGCCGCGTGCTCGTGGACGGTCAGGATGTCTCGCGCTGCACGCAGCAGAGCCTGCGCCGCCAGGTTGCCTACGTGCCGCAGGAGGCGCTGCTGTTCCACCGCTCCATTCGCGAGAATATCGCCTACGGCCGCCCTGACGCCACCGACGCGCAGATCCGCGAGGCCGCGCGCCTGGCCAATGCCCTGGAGTTTATCGACCGCTTGCCCCGTGGCTTTGACACCATGGTGGGCGAGCGCGGCGTCAAGCTCTCGGGCGGCCAGCGTCAGCGTGTGGCTATCGCCCGCGCGATTCTCACCGACGCGCCGATTCTGGTGCTCGACGAGGCGACCTCTGCCCTCGACAGCGAGTCCGAGGCGCTGGTGCAGGAGGCGCTCGAAAACCTGATGCGTGGACGTACCTCCATTGTGGTGGCGCACCGCCTGTCCACCGTGGCGGCGCTCGACCGCATTGTGGTGCTGGCCGATGGTGAGATCGTCGAGGACGGCACGCATGTGCAGCTCGTCGAGGCGGGCGGCGAGTACGCGAGCCTGTGGAGCCGTCAGACCGGCGCATTCTTGGAGGCGTAAGCGTCTCGGACGTGGGACAATTGTGCTCATAGGTTTGTTGTGCCGTTGAGCCAAGGAGTCGTTATGCCACGCGAGACCAATGCTGCCAAACGCGAGCGCGCCGTTGAGGTGTGCGAGCGCCTCAACCGTCGCTATGGCCCGGTCGAGTGTTTTTTGGACCACGAGAATCCCTTTAGGCTGCTCATCGCGGTGCTGCTCTCAGCGCAGACGACCGACGCGCAGGTCAACAAGGTGACGCCGAAGCTGTTTTCCCAGTGGCCCACGCCCGAGGCTATGGCGGGGGCAAGCGTGGCTGACGTGGCAGACACCATCAAGTCACTCGGCTTCTACAAGAGCAAAGCCAAGCATGCCGTCGAGGCCGCGCAGATGATCGTTGCCGATTACGGCGGCGAGGTACCGGCCGACATGAAGGAGCTCGTCAAGCTGCCGGGCGTGGGGCGCAAGACGGCGAACATCGTACTCAACGTGGGGTACGGCATCGTGGAAGGCATCGCAGTGGATACGCACGTCAACCGCATTGCGCACCGCCTGATGCTGAGTCCCAAGACGCATGCCAAGGAGCCGCTCAAGACCGAGCAGGATCTGCTCAAGATTTTGCCGCACGAGTATTGGGAGTCGGTCAACCATCAGTGGATCACCTTCGGTCGCGAGATCTGCGATGCCCGCAAACCCAAGTGCGACGAGTGTCCGCTGGCAGATTTGTGCCCCAGCGTGCGCGTAGCGGGGTAGGGCGGAATGCATCTTCGTCTGGCGTTTTTTGCAGGGCCGGGTTTGCCCTTGAGCAGGAGTCCTCTCCATGCGCTACCATGACAGGCAACGAATTTGACGAACGACCCGCCGAGCTTGCCTCGGCGGGCTTTTGGCGTTGCAATGCCGGAGGAACAGCATGCTCATTCACCGTATAGCCGCGCAGCTCTACACTGCCGAGGCGCTGCAGACCGTTGAGGCCGGGCTCGATGCTGGCGAGGACGTGACACTGGCCGTGTCTCAGTCGGGCCGAACGCTCATGGCGGCCGCCCAGTTCGCGCGTCGTCCGCGCCCCACGGTCTACATCGTGAGTGGCGAGGACGCCGCCGACCGCGCCGCACGCAGTCTGGCCGCCTATGTGGGCCTGGCGCGCGTGTGCCGCTTTCCCGAGCGCAAGGACTACCCTTGGCGCGAGCAGGCGCCCGATGACGCCGTAGTGGCCCAACGCTGCGAGGCGCTCGGGCGCATCGCGCGCGGGGACAACTGCATCATGGTCGCCTCGGCCCGTGCACTGCTGCGCTGCGTGCCGCCGGTCGAGAGTCGCTACTGGGAGTCCACTACTTTTGCGGTGGGCGAGGAGATTCCCTTTGACGAGGTGCCGCAGCGTCTGGTGGGCATGGGCTACACCAATGCCGGCGCCGCCGACGCGCCCGGCCTGTTCCGTGTGCACGGCGACACCGTCGAGGTGTTTCCCGCGCAGGAAAAGGCGCCCGTGCGCATTGAATTTTTCGGCGACGAGATCGACCGCATCCGCCGCATGGTGAGTTCAACGGGCCAGACCATCGGCAACGAGGACAGCATCGAGATCTTCCCGTGCCGCGAGTTGGCGCTCACCGACGAGGCGGTCCATAACATGCATGTGGCGCTCTATCGCGCCAGCCAGAGCGATAGCAAGCTGGCGGCGCTGCTCGAGATGGTGGATGCGCGCATCGTCACGCCCGAGCTCGACCGCTTTTTGCCGGTGATGTACGGCCAGACCGTGAGCCCGCTGTCGCATGTGATCGGCAAGGCGCTCGTGGTGCTGTCCGAGCCGCGCTCGCTGTTCGATGATTGCCTGCGCGCCTACGAGGATATCGAGGCGCGTGCCGGCGAGGCGGGGGTCGACCGTCTGGACGGCCTGTACGTGCGTGCCCAGCAACTCGACTTTGGCTCCCAGCAACGCCTGAACTATGTGAGCCTCATCCGTGCCGGCGGTGCGGTGACGGCTGAGCTCAAGATTGAGCAGCCTGCCATCGCAGGCTCGGACAACCGTTTTATGACGCGCATCCAGGAGGTCGTGGGCAAGCGCTATGCCTGCGTGTTTGCCATCCCCGACCGCGGTGCGCGCGAGTCGATGGAGCTCACCTTTGGCGACGAGGGCGTTACCTTTGAGGAGTCGCTGACGGCCGCCCCCGAAAATGCCGGCGCTATCGGCGACCGCGTGCGCGTGGCAGCAGCGGATTCCGCCGACCGTGCCGCGCGCCAGGAGGCCCATGCTTCCATTCGCGAGCGCCGCGCCGACGCGCTCAACGCTCGCTCGCTCGAGGCGGGTGCCGCCCAGGCTGCCGCCGGTGCTGCCGTGCCCACTATCTCGCGCGGACGCGTGACCTTTGTCGATGCCGCCTTGCCGCAGGGCGTGGTGGTGCCCGATGCCAATTTGGCCGTGTTCTCGATCGCCGACCTTAACGCCCGCATGGATGCCAACCGCGCGCGTAGCCGCCGAAAGGTTGACATTACGCAGATCACCTTCCCGTTTAAGCCGGGCGACTACGTCGTGCATGCCACCCACGGCATCGCGCTCTTTAGCGAGATCGCGCGCCAGGAAGTGGGCGGCAAGGAGCGCGACTACTTTTTGTTGGAATACGCCGACGGCGACAAACTCTATGTGCCGCTGGAGCAGGTCGACCGCATCACGCGCTATGTCGGTCCCGACGGCGACAAGCCGCGCCTGACCAGGCTCAACACCGCCGACTGGACGCGTGCCACCAACAAGGCGCGCAAGAATGCCAAAAAGCTGGCGTTTGACCTGGTCGACCTGTATACGCGCCGCTCTTCGATTACCGGTATCGCCTGTCCGCCCGATACGCCCGAACAGATCGAGATGGAGGAGAGCTTCCCCTACGACGAGACGCGCGACCAGCTGGAGGCTATCGCCGACATAAAGGCCGACATGGAGGCACCCAAGCCCATGGACCGCCTGCTGTGCGGCGACGTGGGTTTCGGCAAGACCGAGGTCGCCCTGCGCGCAGCCTTTAAGTGCGTGGACTCCGGCCGCCAGGTCATGGTGCTCTGCCCCACGACCATTCTGGCCCAACAGCACTACGAGACATTCTTTGAGCGCTTTTCCCCGTTTGGCCTGGAGGTCGAGGTGCTCAGCCGCTTCCGCACCCCGGCGCAGCAAAAGCGCGCGCTCAAGGCGTTTGCCGAGGGCACGATCGACGTGCTGATCGGCACGCACCGCCTGCTTTCTGCCGACGTGAACCCCAAGAACCTGGGCATGGTGATCATCGACGAAGAGCAGCGCTTTGGTGTGCAGCACAAGGAGCAGCTCAAGAACCTGCGCGAGCAGATTGACGTGCTCACGCTTTCGGCAACGCCGATTCCGCGAACCATGCAGATGGCCACGAGCGGCGTGCGCGACATGAGCCTGATCACCACGCCGCCGACCGGGCGCCGCCCCGTGATCGTGCACGTGGGAGAGTACGATCCCGACGTGGTGAGCGCGGCGATTCGCCTGGAGGTGGGCCGCGGCGGCCAGGTGTATTACGTGTCCAACCGCGTCAAGACCATCGACGACGCCGTGGCGCGCGTGCACGAGGCCGCGCCCGAGGCGCGCGTGGGCGTGGCGCACGGCAAGATGAGCCCGCGCGAGGTCGAGGACGTGATGATCGAGTTCGCGACCAAGAAGATTGACGTGCTCATCGCCACGACCATCGTGGAGAGCGGTATCGACAACGCGTGCGCCAACACGCTCATCATCGAGGACTCGCAGCGCCTGGGCCTGGCACAGCTCTACCAGCTCAAGGGCCGCGTGGGCCGCTCAGCCACGCAGGCATACGCGTACTTTATGTTCCCAGGCGAGCTGCCGCTTACCGAGGAGGCCACGGCACGCCTGACCGCGCTTTCCGAGTTCCAGGACCTGGGCAGCGGCATGCGCATCGCCATGCGCGACCTGGAGATCCGCGGCGCCGGTTCGCTTATGGGTGCCGAACAGCACGGTAACCTGTCGAGCGTGGGCTTCGACCTGTTTACGCAGATGCTGGGACAGGCCGTGGCCGAGGCGCGCGGCGATGACGATGCCGGCGTGGAGGCGGCGAGCGTGGGCATCAACCTGCCGGCCGATTACTTCTTGTCCGAGGAGTACATGCCGGCGGTGGATCAGCGCGTGCTCGTGTACCGCAAACTTGCGGCGGCCGAGGACCTGGAGAGCATCGATGAGGTGCAGGAGGAGACCGAGGCTGCGCATGGTGAGCTGCCGTTGGCGGGACTCAACCTGTTCAACCGCGCGCGCATCCGCATTCGCGGCGAGCGCCTGGGGCTCGAGAGCGTCACGCTCAGCGGTGGGCGCATTACCTTCCTGGGGGTTGACGTTCCCAAGAAGGTAGCCTTTGAGTTTAAGAATCGGTACGGCGCGGTGAACTTCCCCAAGAGCCGCAAGCTGTCGGTGCCCTACAAGGCGGGCGCCGGTGCGGGCAGCGGCCTGGGTCGCGGTCTCGATGCCAACGACGGCACCGGCCCCGTGGCAGCCGCCCTCATGCTGCTGCAGCAGCTGGGTGCGAGCGACGACGACTAACGGGTCGACGTTGCAAACGCCCCATTTGGGCACTCTGGTTCCATCGAAAGGAAAGCATGTTCGGATACATCTATAAGAAAGACGTCGCCATTATCGCGGTTGTTTTGTGCCTTTGCCTGGGCGTGGGCAGCTTCTTCGATTATCAGATTTCGAGCGCGCTGTTCAACATCGGTAGCATGTACGGTCGCTTTATCGAGGCCGCCGGCGAGCTGCCGTTCGAGCTGACGGCGAGCGTCGCGGGCGTTATGCTCGTGCGCGCGGCGCGCCCCGACTCCAAGGGAAGCAAATGGCTCGCCGTACTCGGCATCCTCGTCAACGTTGGCCTGGCCGGCTACGAGGTTATTTCGTCCCTGCGCGTCGGCGGCAAACTTGTTGCGGCTCAGCTCGTGCTGACGTTTGTGCTGGTCATCGCTGCCAACTTCATCGTCTATCGCCTTACGCGCGATACCGATTCCAAAGAGCTCACGCGTTGGGCGCTGATGGTGCTTGCCGTGTGGGTCGCTCAGGCCATCATCCTCAACGTGGTTGTCAAGCCGCTGTGGTCGCGCCCGCGCATGCGCGTGATCGAGGTCACGCCGGGGCTCACTTTTCAGCCGTGGTGGGTGATTGGCAACACTGACAAGTGGAGCTATATTGCGGCCGGCGTAATCAAGGACGGCTTTAAGTCGTTTGCGAGCGGACACACGGCGCACGCGGCGATCGGTATTATGCTTGCCGGGCTTCCTGCGGCGTCCTTTAAGGAAAAGCCGTCGCGCCGTCGCGTGGTCTTTTGGACGGCGGCTGCGGTTGCGGCGCTCGTCGCCTTTGGCCGCATTGTGATCGGTGCGCACTTTTTGACTGACGTGAGCTGCGGCTTTGCCCTGGTGCTGGCACTTGAGTGCCTTGCCGCGCGCATTGCCTATCCGGGCGGCGTACAATAGCCCCACCTGAATCATCTGGCCGATACCTGGTAAGAGAGGATTGCCATGCTCGCGTTCAACAACGACTATTCCCACGGCGCACATCCAGCGGTGTTGCAGGCGCTCGTCGACACCAACATGGAGCCGCAGCCCGGCTACGGCACCGATGCGCACACCGAGCGTGCCAAGCAGCTGATCCGCGAGGCCTGTCAGTCCCCCGATGCCGACGTGTTTTTGCTGGTGGGCGGCACGCAAACCAACGCGACGGTGATTGACATGCTGCTCGCGCCGTACGAGGGCGTCGTTGCCGCCGAGACCGGCCACGTTGCCTGCCACGAGGCGGGCGCCATCGAGTTTGGCGGCCACAAGGTGCTCACCATCCCCGGCTACGAGGGCAAGATGCACGCCGAGGATCTCGAAAACTATATCCAAGTGTTCTACGAAAACGAGAGCTGTGAGCACATGGTGTTTCCGGGCGCCGTGTATGTGAGCCTGTCGACCGAGTACGGCACGCTGTACTCCAAGGCTGAGCTCGCGGCAATCCATGCGGTGTGCCAGAAGCGCGAGATTCCGCTGTTTGTGGATGGCGCCCGCCTGGCCTATGCGCTGGCGGCCGATGAGTGCGACATTACCCTGCCCGAGCTGGCGCAGCTGTGCGACGTATTCTACATTGGCGGCACCAAGTGCGGCGCGCTCTGCGGCGAGGCTGTGGTGTTCTGCGGCATGCACGCCCCGGCGCATCCCATTCCGCGTATTAAGCAGCACGGCGCGCTGTTGGCCAAGGGCCGCCTGACGGGCGTGCAGTTTGAGGCGCTCTTTACCAATGGCCTGTATTTTGAGATCGGTCGCCAGGCGATTGAGACGGCTCAGGCGCTGCGCCGCGTGCTGCATGAGCGCGGCTACGAGTTCTTCTTGGAGACGCCTACGAACCAACAGTTCGTGATTCTGCCCAACGAGGATATGGCCCGCATTCGCGAGCATGCCTCGATCGAGTACTGGGAAAAGTACGACGAGACCCACACGGTGGTGCGCTTTTGCACCAGCTGGGCCACGACGCAGGAGGATATCGACGCGCTGGCGGCTGTCCTGTAGCTTGATGCAATGACGAGGGCCGCCTTGCGCTTGGGTTTGGCGCAAGGCGGTCTTTGCTTTTGAGGGGGAGGGGCTGTATGCCCGAGATGTCCGATCCGACGATTCGCCTGGCGACGCCCGAAGACGCGCCGGCGTTGCTTGCCATCTATGAGCCATATGTGCGCCAGACGGCGATTACCTGCGAATACGAGGTACCGAGCGTTGAGGAGTTCGCCGGGCGCATCGAGCGTACGCTCAAGCGCTATCCGTATTTGGTGATGGAGCTGGACGGGCTTCCGGTAGGCTATGCCTATGTGAGCCCGCTCAACAACCGCGAGGCCTATGACTGGTCGGTCGAGACGTCAATCTACCTGGCGCGCGACGTACGCCACGGCGGCCTGGGCCGCAAACTGCACGATGCACTCAAGCAATGCCTGATCGCGATGGGCATCACCAACATGTGCGCGCTCATCGCCGTGCCGCACGACAAGGACGACGAGTACCTGACGCACAACAGCCAGGACTTCCATGCTCATATGGGGTATCGCCTGGTGGGCGCCTTCGACCGCTGCGCCCAAAAGTTCGGCCGCTGGTACGACATGTGCTGGATGGAGCTGATCCTAGCCGAGCGCGTCCCTAACCAACCCAAACCAACCTGGTTCCCCGACCTTCCTAAACCTACCATTTAGGGACAGGTTTATTTTGGCAGGTTTTTGGCTGTCTTGTGGTATCAAATCGCCGCAAGAAGCGTGGCGTTTGTACGCTATTTTGACCTGGATTGTCCCCTCGGGACGCCTTGCGGGCTAAGTGAGTAGACTTTTTGGCGCAGGCCGAGCACAAAGCGTATCTGCCTTAGTAAAACCGCAGGTCACGGAGGTGGCTGTTTTGAATGTGCTCGGCAGGTCGCGAAAAGTCTACTCACTTAGATTTACGGTGCTGGATATTTTGGGCAGGAACAGTTGAGCTTGGGCGGCGAGTGTTGCCAGGCGATGTTGGCATTTGCGCCATGCCGGCTTGAGATTTAATAAAAACCGCAGGTAAAACGTTTATTAGGTACATTTTGCCTCGTTTGGTGCGCTAGCCGATGGGCTCGGTGTATTTGGCGCGGTCGGTGCGTTGGATGCGCTTGGAGACATGGAGCGGACGGCCGTCGGTGTCGTAGACGTAGTCGGTGATCAGGATCAGCGCCTGCCCGCGCTCGACGTTGAGCAAAAATGCCTCGTTTTGCGACGCATAGCACACCTCAAAGGTCTTATGCCCCTGCGCCGGCGCGCGATGGAACTCCTGGCGCAGCGTGGCGTAGAGCGAACCGTTGATATCGCGATCGATGAGCGACCCAAAGCTTGGCGGCAAATAGGTGGTCTCCAGGCACAGTGGCGCATCGTCCAGGTAACGCAGGCGGACAAGTTTGACAAGCTTGCTGCCCACGCTAGCGTCAAAGAACTTGGCCACGCTGCCCATTGCTTTGGCAAAGCCCGAGTCCACCGTGCGCGTGGTGGGCTTCATACCCTGGCCTTCGACCTGCTTGGTATAGCTCGAAAACACCAGGTTGTTCTCGTGGAGCGCCGGCGTGTCGGCCACAAAGGCACCGCGCCCGCGCTCGGTGCGGACCAGGCCCTCATCGACGAGCACCTTAAGGGCGTGGCGCACGGTGCTGCGCGACAGCCCCGATTCGTCCATGAGCTCCATCTCGGACGGCAGCTTGTCTCCACGGGCGTAGGTGCCGGCGGCGATGCGGTCGCGCAGTGTGCCCGCCAGACGCTCGTATTGGGTCAGTTTCTTTTCAGACGAAGCGCTCATACGACTAACCTGTATCTAACTTGTATGCTTGCCTAATCAAGCATGTATCTAATACAACAATAAAACTGCTGGTAACGACTTATCGAAAACTGCATCAGCAAAATTTCTAAGACAAATATAGCATACAACTAGTCGACATCGCTAAAACATGTATGTAACTTGTATGCCGTCAAGAGCATTAAATGAGAAGAAAGGCTGATGCGCGATGACTACTCAGGAACAGGTTAAGGACGTCGTCTCCCAGGTTTTGGCTGACAAGGCAGACAAGGGCGGCATCAAGCGCGTCGTGTGGATCGGCGCCGGCGGATCCAACGGCGGCAACTATCCTGCCCAGTACTTTATGGAGCACGAGGCCACGCAGGTCGTGAGCTCCAGCTACACCAGCAACGAGTTCGTGCACGCCACCCCGGCCTACGTCAACGAGAACACCCTGGCCGTCGTCGTGTCCATGCGCGGCACCAAGGAGACCATCGTCGCCGCCCAGGTCGCCAAGGACCACGGCGCCAGCACCATCGCCATCTATGTTGACGAGTCCGGCCTCACCGAGGTCTGCGACTACAAGATCCAGTACGACAGCCTGGCCGTCGACGAGTCCTGCATGGGCCGTACCAACTCCGCCGTCGTGACCATGATCGCCATGGAGCTCACGCAGCAGACCGAGGGCTATGCCGAGTACGAGACCGCCATGGCCGCCTTCGACCTGATCGATCCCATCTATCGCAAGGCCGTTGAGTACACCCGTCCGCTCGCTGCCAAGTGGGCCGAGCAGAACGCCGACAAGCCCTGCATCAACGTCATGGCCCAGGGCCCGCTCTTTGGTGCCGCCTACGTCTTTAGCATCTGCAACGTGCAGGAGATGCTGCAGATCGACTCCTGCACCATCAACACCTGCGACTTCTTCCACGGCCCCTTCGAGATCCTGGACAAGCGCACCTCGCTGTTCCAGCTCATCAGCGTCGGCCGCAGCCGCTGCAACGACGAGCGCGGCATCCGCTTCGTCAACCAGTACGGTGGCGAGCGCGTCTATCAGCTCGACGCCAAGGAGCTCGGCCTCAACGACATCAAGGATAGCGTGAGCGAGTACTTCAACCACCTGATCTTTGCCCCGATCCTCAACAACGTGTACATGCGCGCGCTCTCCGCCGTCACCCACAAGGACTACATGACGCGCCGTTACATGTGGAAGCTGGATTACTAAGGGATAGAGCGGCCTAACAGCCCAATACCCCTCATGAGTTGCGGTGGAATAGTTCCTGTTTGGGAGTGTGAAGCCTCTGTTTGAGAACTATTTCACCGCAACTGCTAGAGCGGCACTTGGGGACGTTCCCTTTCTGCCGGCAGTTAGGGATGTTCCTTTTGTGCCGGCAGTTGGGGACACTCCTTGTGTCGAGAGATTTCCCGTTCGCCGATTTGTGCCTTGAAAAATGTATATAACGACTATAACGTAGCATGAAACATATTGGAAATAATACTGAGGAGGCTGCGTTGAAGAGGAGCAATCTGGGCTATGTGCTGGTGCTGATCGCCGCGCTTATGTGGGGCAGCATCGGAATCTTTGTAAACGGCATCTCGGCCATGGGCGTTTCGTCCCAGAGCATGGCTGCCTTTCGCTTGTTGGTCGGAGCGCTTATCTTGGCGCCGGTCCTGATGTTTATGGGCTGCCGTCCGGGTGAGGGGTCTACCGTGGTTCAGGGTCCGCTGACCCTGTTCAAGGCAAGACCTAAAGAGCTTGTTTCCTGCGCGCTTGTCGGTATCGTCGGTTTGGCTGCCGCCAACACCTGCTATTACGAGTGCATGCGCGAGGTGGGCATGTCCACGGCATCGGTGCTGCTCTACACGTCGCCGGTGTTTGGCGTCGCGCTCGGCCGCGTCCTTTATCGCGAGGACGTGACCCTCAACAAGCTCGTTGCCATTGTCTTTAACATCGTTGGCTGTGTGCTTGCGGTGACCAATGGCGACCTTTCCGGTTTTCATTTTTCGGTTTGGGGCGTCACGTCGGGCGTGATTGCAGGCCTTTGTGGTGCGTCGCTCGCGGTGTTTAGCCGGATAGCAACCAAGACGGTCCACCCGCTGGCTGTCACGTTTTGGGGCTTTGTTTTTGGCGGTGCGGTTATGGCAGCTATCGCGGCTCCGTGGCCGGATGTCGCCGCGGCAATGTCGCCACAGCTGCTGCTGCTGTTCCTTGGCTTTGGACTCATCCCCACAGCCGTGGCTTACATCTTATATATGCAGGGTCTGTCCATGGGGCTCGAGACGTCGAAAGTTCCCGTCGTAATGTCATTCGAGACAGTCGTCACCGTACTGCTGGGCATTGGTGTCTACGCCGAGCCCGCCGGCGCGATCAAAGTTCTGGGCATCGTTTTGGTGCTCGCGTCCATCGTGATTATGAACACCGACTTTTCCAAGCTGCGCAACAGTGTGTTTGTCGGTCATGTCGTTGAGAGCATGACCTTTAAGCCCAACACGTGGTGGACGGAGAAATCGCAGGACATGGATCTCTTCCGCGAGCGCACGGGCATTGCGCTGGAGCCCACCGTGCAGGAAAGCCCCTGGTACTTCGTGCGATAGGGGGGTTGCGCGCGGCGTCCGACCTGGGGTTATCCAGCCAGCGCCGGCCTACCCAAGACCATCGTTTCGATTGCGTTAAGCCCGCCAACGGTCGTTTTTCACCCGCGAACGGTTTATATACTAATTATCAATATAAGCAACGTATAAGACGTTATAATGACCATAACGAAAAGGAGGAGGCAAGATGAATCAGATCATTCTCGCATCTCATGGCGGCCTGGCCGCAGGCGCCAAAGACACGCTCGAGATGGTTCTCGGCGACGTGTCGAACGTCCACGTCGTGTCGCTTGCTCGTGACGACAAGGAGCCCATCACCAATAAGGTTGAGGCTATGATCGCCACGTTCAACGCGGACGACACCGTGTATGTGCTAACCGATATGCTCGGTAGCTCGGTCAACAACAACATGGTCGAGCTTTCCAAGAACGGCACGAAGTTCACGGTTGTCAGCGGTTTCAACATCCCGCTGGCGCTCACGCTTGCTATGAGCCCCGCCCCCGTCAAGGGCACCGAGCTCGCGGCCCTCATCAACGAGGCCCGCACCGGTCTGACCAACCCCAACGCACCGGTCGAGGTCGCCGCGGCTCCCGCCAAGAAGGCCAAGGCGTCCCGTCACAGCTCCGGTCCCGCCAAGATCGTCCTCGCACGTCTTGACTACCGTCTGCTGCACGGCCAGGTCGTCTTTACCTGGACCACCAAGGTTCAGGCCGAGCGCATCATCGTCGTCGACAACGCTGCCGCCAACGATGACATCAAGAAGGGCGCTCTTAAGCTGGCCAAGCCCCAGGGCGTGCGCCTGAACGTCTTCACCGTCGAGCGTGCCCTCGCCAAGATGGACAAGCTCAACACCCTCGGCGAGCGCGTCATGTTCGTCTTTGGCAACACTGCCGAGATGCTGCAGTTCTGCCAGGGCTACAAGCTCGACGCCATCAACCTGGGCGCCACCGCCAACCACGACGGTGCCGATCAGATTGGCGGCAAGGACAGCTCCGTCTTCCTCGACGCCACCCAGAAGGCCGACGTCAACCAGCTGCTCGACATGGGCATCAAGCTCTACGTCCAGCAGACCCCTACGTATCAGAGCGTCGACATCGACGCCAAGCTGTAATCAACCAGGCTTTTGCCTGACTGAAAGGAGAAGGGTATGAATACGTTCATCAGTGCGGTGCTCGTCGGCCTCGTCGGCGTGTTCTGCATGTGGGACTCCCGCCTGCTCGGTCGTCTTAACTTCGAGCAGCCCCTCGTTGGCGCTACGCTCGTCGGTCTGCTGCTGGGCGATGTGCCCACCGGCCTTGCCGTCGGTGCCGCCGTCGAGCTCGTGTCCATGGGCCTGGTGCAGGTCGGCGCCGCCGTTCCGCCCGATATGGTCCTGGGCGGCATCGTGGCCGCTGCCTTTGCGTGCCTGACCGATGCTTCCGCCGAGACCGCCATGACGATCGCCATCCCGGTCGCCGTCCTGGGTCAGCTCCTCGGCATCGTGTTCCGTTCCATCATCGCCGCCCTCACCCATGTGGCAGATAGCGCGATCGATAACGGAAAGTTCAAGACCGCTTACCGTATGCACATCTGCGCCGGCTCCGGTCTGTACGCCGTCATGTACTTCCTGCCGATCTTCCTCGCCGTCTTTGTTGGCACCGACTTGGTTCAGGCCATCGTCAACATGGTTCCCGAGTGGCTGTCCACTGGTCTTAACGTTTCGACCAAGATCATGACCGCCTACGGCTTGGCCCTGCTGCTCACCATGATGATCAAGAAGGGTATGACTCCGTTCCTGTTCATCGGTTTCCTGCTCGCCGCTTACCTCAACCTGTCCGTCATCGCGGTCGCTCTGATCGGTGTGTGCCTGGCTGTCGTCTTCATGGGCTTCAAGTTCAACGGTTCCCATGCAGCCGCCGGTGTCGATTCCGACTACGATCCGCTCGAAGACGACGAAGACTAAGGAGGAACACACTATGGCAACCGCAACCAAGGACGTGTCCCTGAACAAGAAGGTCAGCCAGTTCTTCTGGCGCTCCTGGGCCATCCAGGCCTCTTGGAACTACGAGCGTCAGATGAACATGGGCTTCCTCTACGGCATGGTTCCCACGCTCGATCGCCTCTATCCGGACGAGTCCGACCCCAAGCAGCTCGCTGCTAAGAAAGAGGCTTACCACCGTCACATGGCGTTCTACAACTGCACCCCGCAGACGAGCGCTTTTGTCCTAGGCCTCGCCGCCTCCATGGAGGAGGAGTACGCCAAGGATCCCGAGAACTTCGACCCCGATTCAATCAACGCGGTCAAGACCTCCCTCATGGGCCCGCTTTCCGGCATCGGTGACTCCTTCTTCCAGGGCACCATCCGCGTTATCGCCTTTGGCTTGGGCGTTCAGCTGGCTCAGCAGGGCTCCATCATGGGCCCGATCCTGGCCATGCTCATCTCCATCGTGCCCTCCGTGCTGATCACGTGGTTCGCTGCCAAGATCGGCTACCAGGGCGGCCACGAGTACCTGAGCAAGCTCCAGGGTGGCGACCTCATGGAGAAGCTCATGTATGTCTGCGGCATCGTGGGTCTTATGTCCGTGGGCGGCATGATCGCTACGCTGATCGGCGCCACCACCCCGCTGCAGTTCGCTGAGGGTACCGTCGTTATCCAGGACATCCTGGACGGCATGATGCCCCAGATGATCTCCCTCGGCCTCACCGGCCTTATGTACTGGCTCATCAAGAAGAACGTCAACACCGGTTGGCTTCTCGTGATCGCCATTGTGGGCGGCATCGCCCTCTCCGCGGCCGGCATCCTGGCCTAGTCGCGACCCAATGCTTCCCCCGGGGGCCTGCCTGGCATCCCATACCCCAGGCAGGCTTCCATCCCTAACATGTGACAAAGAGACAGTTCCTTTGTCACATCCTCAACGGGCCGGCGACTCGGTCCTAACCACGGTAACCCTGCGAGCGTCCGGCAATGTGGCGCCGCAACAAATCGAAAGGAATGTGTCAGATGTACGAGATCGACCTTAACCTCCCTAAGCAGATCGTCGCTGACGTCCTGTCCAACCACGAGATCCACAGTGTCGCCTTCGTCGGCTGCGGCGCTTCCATGTCCGACCTTTACCCCGCCAAGTACTTCCTGGCCAACAACACGGACAAGCTGAACGTTCAGATCTTCACCGCTAACGAGTTCAACTACGACACGCCCTCCTGGGTCAACGAGCACACCTTCGTGATCACCTGCTCCCTCGGTGGCTCCACGCCCGAGACCGTCGAGGCCAACAAGACCGCCAAGAAGCACAACTGCCCGGTCGTCTCCCTCACCAACAAGGCTGGCTCCGCTCTGACCGTCGACGCCGACCACGTCATCGTTCACGGCTTCCACGCCAACTACGCTGCCAAGTGCGAGAAGCCCGGCTATGCCATCGCTCTTGCTCTCGAGATCCTTCAGCAGACCGAGGGCTATGATCACTACGAGGACATGATCACCGGCCTCACCAACGTTTTCGATCTCTGCGAGAACGCCGCTCAGCACTGCAAGAAGCTCGCCAAGAAGTTCGCCGAGGACTTCAAGGACGACAAGATGATCTACTTCATGGCTTCCGGTGCCTCCGAGAAGATGGCTTATTCTCACGCCGCCTTCCTGTTCACCGAGATGCAGTGGATCGACGCCGCCGCCTACAACACCGGCGAGTACTTCCACGGCCCGTTCGAGGTTTCCACCGAGGGTAAGCCCTACGTCTTCTTCATGTCCGATGGTGCTACCCGTCCGATGGACGCTCGCGCCCTCACCTTCCTTGAGCGCATGGGCGCCAAGGTCGCTCTGATCGACTCCAAGGACTACGGCCTGGCCGACGCCGTGCCCGCGAGCGTCGTCACCTACTTCAACCCGCTGCTGCACCTCGCCGTTATGCGCGAGTACGGCAACCAGATCGCCGAGGCCCGTCAGCACCCGCTGACCATGCGTCGCTACATGTGGAAGCTTTCCTACTAATCACAAGTAAGTAGACCTTACGGGTTGATTGAGAGGGGATGGGGTTTGCGCCCCGTCCCCTTTTTGCTTTGGGGGCGTGTCCGTTGCGTCATAAAACCCCAGATAAAACCTACCAAAATAAACCTGTCCCTTTTTGGCAGGTGGGAGGAGATGCGTATGATCAAGGCAGTGCTGTTTGATATGGACGGCGTGCTGGTCGATACCGAGTGGTTCTACAACCGTCGTCGCGTGGCGTTTATGGAAGAGAAGGGGTTCCACTTTGACGAGATCCCCGATCTTTCGGGGTCTAACGAGCCCGCCATTTGGGAGGCGCTGGTGCCCGACGATGTTGAGCTGCGCGAGCGCCTGCGCGTGGAGTACAAGCAGGTCTACAGCCCGGACCATCCCGTTCCGTATGCCGAGCTACTCAACGAGCAGACGGAGCCGGTGATGCGTGAGCTGCACGAGCGCGGCGTCAAGTGTGCCATCGCGAGCTCGTCCTATCGCGAGCTCATTGACGAGCTGGTGGAGATTGCCGGTATCACCGACGTGCTGGACTACACCATCAGCGGTCACGAGTGCAGTGCATTTAAGCCCGACCCCGAGATCTACCTGCGTGCCATGGAGGCGCTGGGGGTGGAGCCTGCCGAGTGCCTGGTTATCGAGGACTCGCCTTTGGGCATCGAGGCCGGTAAGCGCTCCGGCGCCCGCGTCCTGGCACTGCGTCCGCACGAGGGCGTTAACCTGGACCAAACGGGAGCCGACGCCGTCATCGACAACCTCGCCGACATTCTGACCGCTTTGTAGCGTCAATTCGCCGCAAGAAGTGCGGATTCACACGTCTCTTGCGGTGGATTGGCTCATTTTGGCTTCAATTTAGATCCGTTTGGCTTCGACTCGGACTAAGTGAGTAGACTTTTTGGCACATGCCGAGCACAAAGCGTATCTGCCTTAGTAAAACCGCAGGTCGGAGAGGTGGCTGTTTTGAGTGTGCTTGGTAGATCGCGAAAAGTCTACTCACTTAGAATTTGGCTCTTTGGTTGGGGAGCTGCTGGCTCGTTTTGGTTGTCGAGAGAGGGTGAATTGAAGCGCCCCCGCACGCTCCATGCTACAATCGCGGGCATGCCCCACAACTACATCTGCCTTCGAAGGGAGCCTACGTGGCGAACGCCATCGAACAGCTCACGGACCGCGTGCTCGTGCTCGGCCGCCTCACCATCGTCCGCCGCGCCATCACCGCCGTGGCGGTCACCATTTCTGCCGTTCTCCAGACATTTCTGATCCAGGCGTTCATTCAACCCGCCGACCTGCTTCCGAGCGGTCTCACCGGCGTCGCGGTCCTACTCGATCGCGTCACCTCGCTCGGCGGCGTTCATATCGACATCTCGCTCGGCATGCTCGCGCTCAACATCCCCGTGGCGCTCCTTTGCTGGAGCGGCATCAGCAAGCGCTTCGTCATCTTCTCGATGATGCAGGTCATGCTCTCGTCGCTGTTCCTCAACATCTTTCACTTCGCCCCGTTTTTGGGCGACAAGATCATGCTCATCATCTTTGGCGGCGTGGTCTCGGGCCTGGGCGCCGCCATCGCGCTTAAGTCCGGCGCATCCACCGGCGGCACCGACTTTATCGCGCTGTGGGTTTCCAACCATACAGGCAAGACCATCTGGGGCGTCATCTTTGGCTTTAACTGCGCTATCCTGGCGATCTTTGGCTTTATGTTTGGCTGGGACAATGCGGCGTATTCCATCGTGTTCCAGTTTATTTCGACCAAGACCATCGACAGTTTCTACCGACGCTACGACCGTGTGACGCTGCAGATCACGACACGCAAGGCAGACGAGGTCATGACAGCCTATGTTGACCATTTTCAGCATGGCATTAGCTGCGCCGAGGTCATTGGCGGATACAGCCGCGAAAAGATGTATCTGCTGCACGCCGTTGTCTCGACCTACGAGAGCCAGGACATTATCAAGCTGGTGTGCGATATTGATCCCGGCGCCGTGATCAATGTGTTCCACACGCTCAACTTCGTGGGCGGCTGGTGGGGCGGTCATGTCGACGAGCCCATGCCCACGGCCGTACCCGATCCCGACAAGCCCGCGCGCATGGCCAGCAGGCAGGCGCGCCTCAGCGAGCAGGACAGTCTGCAGCAGGACGACGGCAAGTAAGGATTTGCTGTATGTGGTGTATCGTTTTATCAAACTGAGATAACATATAAAAAGACGTTATATACGTATTAGTTATTTCGCTATTTTGATAAGAGTGATCAGATATGCCCGCACCCAAAAATGCACCACTTTACCAGCAGATTTACGACGAAATCAAGGATGCGATCGAGAAAGGTGTTTATGCACCCAAGGAGCGTATCCCGTCCGAGCTTGAGCTTGCCGAGCAGTACGAGGTAAGCCGCATTACGGTGCGTCGCGCCGTTGAGGAGCTGTGCTCCGATGGCTACCTGGTTAAGCAGCAGGGCCGCGGCACCTTTGTCTCCACGCCGCACATCAACCGCCAGTTCCACGCCTCGACGCTGCAGACGTTTACCGCGCTGTGTGCCGACAATGACATGAAGGCGGGTGCACACGTGGTCGATCGCCAGATTGTGCCGGCACGTCAAAACGAGATGGAGTTCTTTGGCCTGCAGAAGGACGCGCTGCTACTGCACATTAAGCGCGTGCGTACGGCCGACGGCGAGCCCATCTTTGAGGAAAACATCTTTGTGCCGTTTGATACATACCGTGAGCTGTTGACGGCCGATCTTGAGGACAAGTCGATTTTTGCCGAGGTCGAGCGTGTTGGCGGAACGCCGATTGTCTCGGTTGGCTACCGTACGGTCGAGGCCGTTCGCGCTAACGCCGAGCAAGCGGCCGAGTTGGGCATTGCTCCGCACGATCCACTGCTCAATCTGCGTGCCGGCTTTATCGGCCCCAATGGCGAGCCGGTCCTGATGGGTAAGCAGTACTACGTGGGATCGCGCTACGTTATGGTGATGTAGCTCTAGTTGCGCGGTTTTCCAAACCGCGCAACGGCTCGACGCTGCAAGCCCGCCAGAGCGGCAATCTGCCTTTCAACTTCGGCGGCATGATCAGAAGTTTTGTTCCGTCGTTCTAACGAACGACGGACCGGTCGACGCTGCAAACGCCCCTAGGCGGCAATCTGACGTTCAATCGTCGGTCGCGTACCGAAGTACGCTTCCCTCCTCTTTCACGTCACCTTGCTCGCTTAGGGGCGTTTTCGCTGACTCATGCTCAACCAGCGACGTTTCCACGCTCATCCGCCTTGGATCGTATTGCCCGTGGCCGGTAGCCGTGCGGCACTGGTCCGCGTGGCGGCGTATAATCGGCGGCAGATGATTCTGACGTTAGGAAACCATGACCGATAGCATGCAGCAGATGGCGCTCGACACGCTCGGCGCCTATTTTGGCTACACCTCGTTTCGCCCGGGACAGGATCGCATGGTGGATGCGATCCTTGCCGGTCGCGACGCGCTGGGCGTTATGCCCACAGGCGCCGGCAAGTCCATTTGCTACCAGGTGCCCGCGCTCATGCTGCCCGGCATCACCTTTGTGGTGAGTCCGTTGCTCTCCCTTATGGAGGACCAGACCCGTGCGCTGCTCGCGGCGGGCGCGCGACCCAGCTATCTCAACTCCAGCCTTACTCCGGCCCAGCAAAATACCGTGCTCAAGCGGGCGCGCGAGGGCCGCTACCAGCTTATGTACGTGGCGCCCGAGCGCCTGCTCGAGCCGCGCTTTTTAGCCTTTGCGCAGGAGGCCGCGGCGGACGGCGGCATTGGCGTTCCGCTCGTGGCCATTGACGAGGCCCACTGCGTAAGCCAATGGGGCCAGGATTTCCGCCCCGCCTACCTGCAGATTCGCGAGTTCATCGATTCCCTGCCGCAGCGCCCCATCGTGGCGGCCTTTACCGCTACGGCGACTGAGCGCGTGCGTGCGGACATTCAGCAGATGCTCGGCCTGCAAAAACCCGCGACGGTGGTGACGGGCTTCGATCGCAAGAACCTCTACTTTGGCTGCGAAGAGATGGGCGACAAGGCCAAGACCGCGTGGGTGCGCGACTATGTGATCGCGCATTCGAGCGAGAGCGGCATCGTGTATTGCTCGACCCGCAAGACCGTCGATGCGCTGGCAGGTGAGCTTACCGAGGCGCTGGGCCCCAGCGGCATTCGCGTTGGCCGCTACCATGCCGGCATGGGCAACGACGCCCGTCGTCAAAGCCAGCGTGCCTTTATCGACGACGACATCCAGGTGATGGTTGCCACCAACGCCTTTGGCATGGGCATCGACAAGCCCAACGTGCGCTACGTGATCCATAACAACGTGCCCGAGAGCATCGAGGCCTACTACCAGGAGGCGGGCCGCGCCGGCCGCGATGGCGACCCGGCCAGCTGCCACCTGCTGTGGAACGGAAATGATTTTCGCATGCGCCGCTTTTTGATCGACCGCGGCGATGCTGCCGACGAAGCGCTCGACGACGAGCAACGCGCGTGGGCGCTCCAGAATCGATATCGCCTGCTCAGCCAGATGGAGGGCTATTGCAATACCACCGGCTGCCTGCGCGAATACATGCTGCGCTACTTTGGCGACGAGGCCGCGGCCGAGCATGCGGCAGCCGCCGCGGGCGGCACCGCCACGGACGAAGCCGAGGGCTGCGGCAACTGCAGCAACTGCCTCACGCAGTTCGAAGTCGAGGACGTCACCGATATGGCCCGCGCCGCCGTGCGCTATGTGGCCACGCGACCCATGCGCTTTGGCAAGTCGCTCATCGCCGATGTGCTCCACGGCGGCAACACCGAGCGCATTCGCCAGATGCATCTGGACGAGGACCGCGGCTACGGTGAGCTGTCGAGCGAATCGATCGGGCGCATCAAGGACATCATCGGCCAGCTGTGCGGTCGTGGTTATCTGGCCACCTCGCAGGGGCAGTACCCGGTCGTGGGACTGGGTCCGCGTGCCGGCGAGGTCGAGGACGAGGCGTTTGCCTTTACCGTCAAGCGTCGCGCGTCCAAGCGCAAGGTCTCGGCTCGCGCCCGCCGCGCGGTGGATCTGCTGCGCGAGGAGGCCGAGCTGGACCAGCGCCCGCGCGTGGGCGACGATGCCGAGCTGTTTGAGCGCCTGCGCGCCCTGCGCAAGGAGATCTCGACCGAGCTGGAGATGGCGCCGTACATGGTCTTTTCCGACAAGGCTCTGCGAGGCCTGTGCCGTCTGCGCCCTCAGACGCGCGACGAGCTTATCCAGGTCAACGGCATCGGCGAGAAAAAGGCCGACGCCCTTGGCGAGCAGTTTATGGCGGCGATTGAAGAGTTTGAATCCGAGCATGCGCGGGATGGAGCGTAAACGATGGTAGCCGATAGCAAGACCGACCGTACTGACGTATCCGCCGTGCCACTGTACCAGCAGGTTATGGACGATCTAAAGGGCGAGATCGCACGCGGCGTGTACGCGGCCGGCTCGCGCATTCCTTCCGAGATGGAGCTCGCGAAGTCCTACGGCGTGGGGCGCATCACCGTACGCCGTGCCATCGAGGAGCTGTCGCGCGCGGGCTACCTCAACCGCCAGCAGGGGAGGGGCACCTTTGTATGCGCTCCCAAGCTCAAGCGCAAGATTCGCCAGAAGGGCGACGTCCAGAGCTTCACCGAGGGTTGTGCCGCCAACGACATGGTGGCTGGAGCACGCCTGGTATCGCGCACGGTGGTTGCGGCGACGCGCGAGGACGCGGCGTTTTTTGGTGTGGAACCCGGCTGCGAGCTCATCGTGGTCGAGCGCGTGCGCACGGCCGACGGCATCCCCGTCATGCTCGAGAACAACGCCTTTGTGCTGGCCGACCATCCCTACCTGCAGACGCTTGCCGACAAGGACCTCACGGACAATTCAATCTTTGCGCTCGTTGCCGAGCATTCGGGCCGCGCACCGCTCAAGTCCGACCCCTGCACCGTGGAGATTGCGCTTGCCGATGCTCAGGTGGCCCCGTTGTTGGAGGTGCCGGTCGGCGAGCCGCTCTTTTATATGGAGGCGTACTTTACCGATGAGGACGA
This sequence comes from Collinsella sp. OM06-18AC, assembly GCF_003438785.1. Taxonomy (NCBI): domain Bacteria; kingdom Bacillati; phylum Actinomycetota; class Coriobacteriia; order Coriobacteriales; family Coriobacteriaceae; genus Collinsella; species Collinsella sp. OM06-18AC. Next base: position 9,129 of record NZ_QSTX01000015.1, on the reverse strand, counting down.
GCGGCCCCTGCTGCTCGGTCGTCAAAAGATCGTGGGCTCGCGCTACGTGTTCGACATCTAACGTCCATAGATAGAACAACATAGAACAAATTTGCTGAAATGACTTCACGGGCACCTGCTTGCATGCTATAAATAGAACAACATAGAACGACTGCAGGTACGAGCTGCCGTCGTCCAAAGCCGCCACACAAGGAGGAGCGTCACCGTGAACGCACACGATCTGATTCAGGAAATTATCGAGCGCAAGGGTAAGATCGAGAACGTCTTTTGGATCGCCTGCGGCGGTTCGATGATCGACCTCATGCCGGCTAACGAGCTGCTCAAGCGCGAGGCCACCACGTTTACCTCGACGGTCTACACGGCACGCGAGTTTTGCCTGATGGCCCCCAAGAGCCTAGGGCCGAAGTCGCTCGTTATTGCCTGCAGCCACAGCGGCAACACGCAGGAGGTCGTCGACGGCTGCGAGATGGCGCTGGCCGCTGGCGCCGAGGTTGTCGCCCTCACCGACTGCGAGGGCTCCAAGATTGACAACGGCAAGTGGACCACCTGGGTCTACCCCTGGGGCGAGGGCGTGTCGCAGGCCGAGGTGCCGCAGGGCATCGGCGCCCTGATCGCCGCCGAGCTGCTCGACCAGCAGGAAGGCTACGAGGCACTCGCCGACATGTACGAAGGCCTTAAGCAGATGGATGCGCTGCTGCCCGCCGCCCGCGAGAAGGTCAACGCCGAGCTGGGGGCCTGCTTTGCCGAGCTCTGCCAGCAGCATGAGTTTTTCTATATCCTGGGCTCCGGCCCCAACTTTAGCCAGACCTATGCCATGGCCATCTGCTCGCTCATGGAGATGCAGTGGCAGCACTGCTGCTATATTCACTCCGGCGAGTACTTCCACGGTCCCTTCGAGGCCACCGAGCCCGGCGTGTTCTACTTTGTGCAGCTTGGCGCGGGCGAGTGCCGCCCCATGGAGGAGCGCGCTCTTGCGTTCCTCAGCACGCACACCGACACGATCATGGTGCTCGACGCGCTCGAGTACGGCGTAGGCGACGTGCCCGCCAGCGTGCGTTCGTACCTGGAGCCGATCTTCTTCTACGCGATGAGCTGCGAGCTGCGCGCAGCCCGCGGTAAGGTGTTCGACCACAGCCCCGAGGTTCGTCGCTACATGGGCATCGAGCAGTACTAGGTAACGGGAATTATCTTTTTTGACGGGGTCTGCGCTGCGCGCGGGCCCCGTTTTGCGTTGTGGCGGCCGGATTCGTGTCTGCGCGAAAACGAAGGTGAATACTTTTCCGCGAAGTGAACGACCTATTTTGGACCCCCGAAGCATCCACACTTTTTGACGCCAAAACTGCAGGAAAAACTCGGCGAAACCGCAGGAAACGGCGTCTGAAAAGTGTCGATGCTTCGGGGGCTCGTTTTTGCTCGTTCACTTCGCGGAAAAGTATTCACCTTCGATTCGCAAGGGCACTGCGTGAGTCAAAAAAGCGGGCCGCGCCGGGGATTTCCGGCGCGGCCCGCTTAGTATCGCGCTTAGATTCGCAAGGTTGCGGCAGCCATCGGCCTACTTTGCGTCGTAGGCCTCGGTGTCCCACCAGTCGAGCTGGGCGATGTTGTCGCGGATGTGCTGGCAGCTCTTGTGGAAGCCCTCGAGCTCGTACTCGGACAGGTCGAGCGTGTAGACCTCCTCGACGCCCTCGGCACCGATCACGCACGGCAGGGAGGTAAAGATACCCTCCTTGCCATACTGGCCGGTCATGAGCGTGGAAGCGGAAAGCACGGCGTGCTCGTTGTGCAGAACGGCAGCGCAGACGCGCGCGGCGGAGTTGGCGACGGCGTACTCGGTGCACTGCTTGCCCTGGTAGGTCACATAGCCGCCCTTGCGCGCGAGCTCCTCGACCTCCATGTGGTCAAAGGCGTACTTGTCGGGGTTCTCGGCCTGGAGCTCGTTGAGGCTCTTGCCGGCGATGGTCGCGGCCTTAAAGGCGGCCAGCTGGCTAAAGCCGTGCTCGCCGATCATGTAGGCGTCGATGGACTTGGGGCTCACGCCGACCTTCTTGGAGATCTCGGTGCGCAGGCGCGCGGAATCCAGGCCGCAGCCCGAGCCGATGATCTTCTTGGGATCATAGCCGGTCAGGTGCCACAGCTCGGTGCACACGACATCGCAGGGGTTGGAGATTGAGACGAAGATGCCGTCAAAGCCGGCGTCGACGATGCGCTTGGCAAAGGTGCGCGCGGCGTCGGTGGTAAAGAACAGCTCGCCGTCGCGGCTGCTGGCGGCCAGCGCAACCTTGCCGGCGGCGTTGACGATGACGTCGCAGCAGGCCAGCTCCTCGTAGTGGTCGTAGCAGTTGACGATCTTGGTGTTATACGGGACAAACGAAAGGGAGTCGCGCAGGTCCTGGACCTCGGACGTCACCTTGGCCTCGTTGATATCGCACAGGTACAGCTCGTCGGCAATGCCCTGCATAAGCAGGCTGTTAGCGACATGTGCTCCTACATGGCCCTGGCCGACCACACCGATCTTACGCGTCTGGTACATATACGTATCCTTTCGGCCGAGTTTTTCGCGTCGGACCATTGTAGCGTCCTGGCGTCACTTTGCTAAGCTAAAGTGCCGTAGATTTTTGGGACATGCCTTTATTTCTACTTTTACGGCGTTTTAGGACGAACAGTGCCCGGATGGTCGAAAGGTAGAAATTAAGGCATGTCCCAAAAATCTACCGCTGGGGGATGTGCTCGCGCGGATGGGGTCGCTCGTTGTACCATAACTGCAACTGACTCGTAAGGAGCATCCATGCCCATTCGCATTCCCGACGCCCTCCCTGCCGCCGCGCAGCTCGAGAGCGAGAACATCTTTGTCATGACCGAGTACCGCGCGCTGCACCAGGACATCCGTCCGCTGCGCGTGCTCATCCTCAACCTCATGCCCACCAAGATCGCCACCGAGACGCAGATCATGCGCAAGCTCTCCAACACGCCGCTGCAGGTGGAGGTGGACCTGCTGCGCACCAAAACGCACGAGGCCACCCACGTGAGCGCCGGCCACCTGGAGACGTTTTACCGCACGTTCGACGACATCCGCGACATCCACTACGACGGCCTGATCATCACGGGCGCGCCGGTGGAGCAGATGCCGTTCGAGGAGGTCGACTACTGGCCCGAGCTCTGCCAGATCATGGATTGGTCCACCACGCACGTGCACTCTACGCTGCACATTTGTTGGGGCGCGCAGGCCGGTCTGTACCATCATTACGGCATTCAGAAGTATGACCTGCCGGCAAAGGCGAGCGGCGTGTTCGAGCATTATCTGGTCAAGCCGCAAAGCCCGCTGGTCCGCGGCTTTGACGACTGTTTCTATGCTGTGCATTCGCGCAACACCGATGTGCGCCGCGAGGACGTGGAAGCCGAGCCGCAGCTTGAGGTCGTGGCCGTGTCCGACGAGGTGGGCCTGTACATCGTCAAGTCGACCGACAGCCGCCGTTTCTTTGTCTTTGGACATCCCGAGTACGATACCGATACGCTGCGCCTAGAGTACGAGCGCGACGTGAAGCGCGGGCTTGATCCCGAGGTGCCGGCCCATTACTTCCCGGGCGACGACCCTACCGCCGAGCCGCGCAACGTCTGGCGCAGCCAGGCTCAGCTGTTCTACACCAACTGGCTCAACTACTACGTCTACCAGACCACGCCCTACGACCTGGCCCGCGCCGGCGAGGAGCACTAGACTTCGCTCGTGTAACGAGGCGCGCCAGCGGTTAGGCGCTGATGATGTTGGGTAGCGGCAGGTCGTGGACGTCTGCGGGGACGTGGTCGACGCGCTGCTCTTCAAAGGCGATGCCGATGATGTGGCAGTCGGGACGAAGCGTGGGCAGGTAGCGGTCGTAGCAGCCGCCGCCGTAGCCCAGGCGCGCGCCGGCGCGGTCGAAAGCCACGAGCGGCACGACGATCATGTCGAGAGCTTCGGCAGGCACAATGGGGAAGCGGCTGCTGTCGATGTCCGTGGCCGCAAAGGCCCGCGTGGGGTGGGCGATAAACGTAGCCGCGTCCGCGTCGCCGGCAGCAACTGCCCGCATACACATGCGCTGGCCACAAGCTGCGGCGTCTGTTGCCGAGAGCATGCACGGATAGGCCACGCGCCAGCCACGTTTGGCGGCAGCTGCGGCAAACGCGGCTGAGTCGACTTCGGAACCCATCGCGGCATAGACGGCAACGGTGTGCGGCGCCGCGGCATCCAAGCGGCCCAGCAGCTCAACCAGCCGCGCACAGATATCAGCAGACTTCGCCGCCCGCAAGTCCAAATCAAGAGCATCGCGCCGAGCAATCACCGCCCGCCGCAACTCAGCCTTGTCCATCCCGGCTTCCTCTCCCAAACCTACCAAAAGGGGCAGGTTTATTTTGGCAGGTTTTATCTGGGCAAATGTCGAAACCACCACAAAGGTGCCTGTCCCCTTTGTGGTGGTTTTGGCCCATGCGTTAACGCTATAACGCCGCGGCGATTGCTTCGGTCACAAACTTATTGAGTGACTCGCCCTTCTTTGCCGCCGCCAGTGCTGCCTGCTTGTGAAGCTCGGAGCCTGTTCTCACATTGAACGAGCCCTTAAAAGCCCGCTCTGGTTCCTTGCCCTTTTCGGCACAAAACTCAAGGTAATCGTCGACGGCGTCGTGGAAGCATTGCTCCACTTCTTCAGCCGTGGAGCCTTCAAATACAATTGCGTCCCTAATGCCGGCGACCATACCTGTTAGTACATGCTGCTCGGCATCGAACTCGACTGGGGCGAAATAGCCCTTGTATGCCAAAACGTTACTCATGACTGCCTCCGACATCCTGCAGAAATCGAACGATGTTTCGAATTGTCCCCGCTGTCAATTCGTCAGATGGATGAGGCGCGTGCATCACGAACATCCTGCCATCTGAGGGCCTGTAGAAGCGAATGCGCGATCCGGATGTCTTGCCTTTGCTGTCCATTTCAAAGCCATATGAGGCCATGACTTTTAAAAAATCGGCATACCGATACGTCGAAGGGCAGCTAAACAGTTGGGCGATGAGTTTATCGGCTCGAGTCATCCCGCCTCACATTCTGCAACTATATTCTAGTTGCAATTTAGATCCGATGCAATCACCCATACTATAGAACATGTGTACGTATAGAACAAGTGTTCGAACCACTACAAAGGGGCCTGTCCCCTTTGTAGTGGTTTTGCTTGCTGTGGTTAGCCCATCAGGTCGACTACGTTAAAGCCGGCGTTGCTCTTGGCGATGACGTCTCGGCCGCCAAAGACGCAGGTGGGCGACTCGGCTGCGATGCGCGTTACGTCGGTACCGAGCGAGCGCAGCTCACCGGGCGTGGCGGCGAGCATCTGGGCGCGACGCTCCTCGCGCGCATGCGGATCGAGCCCGGCCAGGTAGGTCGTGTTGCGGCGCTTGGTGAGCGCATAGGGCTTCACCGGCGCGTCCATGCCGCTCACGCAGCTCACGATAAAGCCCTCAAAGGCGGCCTCGTCGGGCTCAAAGCGGCCAAGCCATGCGCCTGCACGCTCCACGCGCTCAATCGAAGGGTCAATCGCCGGGTCGCGGTAGGTGTAGAACGCCGTCTGGCGCTCGCCGGCTGCGCGGAATCCGCAGCCGTATGCACCGCCCTTCACGCGAATCTCGTTCCACAGGTAATCGTAGGAGAGCGCGTTGGCAGCCACGGCCCAAGCGCCTGTCACGTCAAGCCCCAAGCGACGCGGGTCGCACGCGCTTGCCGCAAAGCAGATGTCGCTGGGGATCACGAAAGCCTCGTGGCGGTCGCACGGCGCCGGCACCACGAGCGCGTCGCGGCCGGCACCATCGCCCGCGCCAAGCCCTAGGTTGCCCGCGGCATCCCAGTACGCGTCAAAGTCCTCATCGCTGCCGGTAAAGCTCGCCATGCAGCCATCGGCCACAAAGATGCGGCCTGCCAGCTCGGCAAGCTTGGCGCGCAGGTCGTCCAGGCGCTCGTCAAAGTGGTCGAGCAGATCGCGCAGGAACAGGTAGAAGTCCACGCCCGAAAGCTGCTCGCGCACCACGGCCGAAGGCGAGCTGTAGCTCATCGCGCGACCGAGCGCCGCCGAGTGACCGTTGTTGATAAAGCCCTGCTCAAGCCCAATGCGAATCTGCGTGAGCACGTCGCGCACGCGGTCGGCGTCGGCATCTGCCAAAAGCGTGCTCGACCACACCTCGCGCGGCAGGCTCGCCAGCGCACCGATCTTCTCGGACAGGGCACCGGCGCTCACCAGCAGGTAGGGGCGCGCGCCGTTTACGTCGGGCTGGGTCATGACCTCGGTCGTAAAGCTCAAAAAGCCTAGCTTGCCGGCGAGCAAGTTGTCGAGTTCCTCGGCCGAGTGCTCGCTCGTGGGCAGCTGCTTGAGCAGGCGGCAGAGCAGCGTTACATAGGGCAGGTCCTCAAACGCGACGCAGCTCAGGTCGAAATACTGCATGGCGTAGGCCAAACGGTTGGTGGGGATGTCGTGGCGCAGGCAGGGGATGGGCGCGGTCGTGTCCACGACCAGCGGCGGTTCGGGGCGCGCCTCGCCAATGTCGGACACGCGCAGGCGCGGCAGCGTGGCCTTGTCCTCGGGCGTGTCCTCGGCCTCCTGCGCGGCACGCAGCGCAGCCGTGCGCTCGACCACGTCGGCCAGCTCGGCATCGGTCATGGCGTCGCGCTTGGCTGCCAGCTCAGCGGCCTCGGCACCCTCCGAGCCAGCACCAGCATCCACCGGCACCAGCTCGACGAGCGCCATGTGGTCGTTCTCCAGCACCAGCTCGCGCAGCAGGTCCTCAAAGTAGGTGCCGTCCAGCTCGCTGCGCAGCTCCTCGTACACCGGGCCGTACTTGAGTGCCAGCGTCGCGGCGTCGTCATCGTAGAGCCAGGTGCTCAGCGCGTCGCACGCAATGGCCACGCCGTCGGCGATGCCGTAGTCGCGCTGGCGCAGATCGTATTCGTTGCTGCTGATGATGGCTTCCAGGCGCTCGCGCGGAACGCCGTGCTCGCACAGGTCGCGGCAGGCATCCTGGAACACACGACGCAGCTCGCGCGCCACGCCGGGCTGCGCGTTTTGCAACATGATGAGCTCGTAGGGCTGCAGGCTCTCGGCCGCGGTGTAGCTCACCACGTTGCCGCCCAGGCCGGCGGCCAGAATGGCCTTCTTAACCGGTGCTTCGTTGGAACCCAGCAGCGCCTCAAACAGGATATCCGCCGCGATCGTGCGCTTGCGATCGAGCGCGCTGCCCAGCACAAGACCCAGGCCCACCAGCGCGTTCTCGGGCGTGGTGGCCATCTCGACGCGCTTATACTCGCAGGTCACAGGCGCTTGCACGTCCAGCGGATTAGGCGCCAGCGCGGACGGGTCCTCGCCGGCGGCAACGGCGGCGTCCATGCGGCGGCTTGCGGCACTCGACTGCGACAGATAGCGCTCGTCCAAAAACGCCAGCGAGCGGTCCATATCTAGGTCGCCGTAGAGCGTGATGTAGGAGTTGGAAGGATTGTAGTGGCGCGCGTGCGTATCCAGGAACTGCTCGTAGGTGAGCGCAGGGATTGCGCGCGGGTCGCCGCCGCTCTCGTGCGCATAGGCGGTGTCGGGATAGAGCGCGGCGTTGACGGCGTCGTCCAGCACGCTCATGGGATCGGACAGCGCGCCCTTCATCTCGTTGAACACCACGCCGTTATAGCGCAGCGTGCCCTCGCGCAGGCTCGCGGAGCTGCCGTCGCCCTCGGCGTCCTCCGGCAGGTCCAGCTCGTAGTGCCAGCCCTCCTGCTCAAAAATGGTGGGCTTGGTGTAGATGGCCGGGTTGAACACGGCGTCCAAGTACACATCCATCAGGTTGTACAGGTCCTGCTCGTTGGTGGTGGCAACGGGGTAGATGGTCTTGTCGGGGTAGGTCATGGCGTTGAGGAACGTCTGCATGGAGCTCTTGATCAGGTCGACAAACGGCTCCTTGACGGGAAACTTGGCCGATCCGCACAGCACCGAGTGCTCAAGAATATGGAACACGCCGGTGGAATCGGCCGGCGGCGTCTTAAAGCCAATGGCAAAGGCCTTGTTTTCGTCATCGCACGCCAGGTACAGCAGGCGAGCGCCCGAGGCAGTGTGGCGCAGCACGTAGGCGTCTGAGTCGAGCTCGGGCACGGTCTCGCAGCGCTCGACGGCAAAGCCGTGGCAGGTGGTACCGGGCACCAGCAGCGCGGCAGCAGCGGAGCGTGGGTCGGTTGAGGTGGTGGGCATATGCAGTCTCCTTTGACGCCCCAGCGGGGGCGAATCGAGTCGAATCCTCGAGAGTATACCCATATGGGACCGCGGCACTGCAGCGAACTGAAGACGATGCCGGCGGATTGGCATGGGCCCCGCGTGTCCCGCCAAATGAGCGTGGATTTTCGGACGAAATAATCCGTCGCAGGCCCAAATGTCGTCCAATTATCCACTCCCGCATACCTTTCGTCTCCAACCGTGAGATGAGAGATAGACGAGAGACGTATACGAAAGATGGCTGTACAGCAAAGAGCCAAACAATTAATAGTGCTGTTAATAGTGCTGTTTGGTTGGTGATTGTTTTTTCAGTAAAAACATTTACGAATAAAGCAAGTTGCAAACGGCTGCCCCCTTATTTCGTACGCATTTTTATGGCGAGAAATTGCCGCCATATGATCGGACGAGTTTCAACGATTGCGATTTAGTATTTGGCGCGGATGCGGTCGATTCCGATGAAACGCTAGTTGACCACGCGGTAGATTGTGCTTTCTCCCAGACGCCCCGGCAATGCGCAATAAGCCAGATAACGAAGCGATTGCCGGTGCGTCTATCCATAGGGAATTCCGGGAAAGCTTCTGCGGGCAGTCAAAAGATTCGTCGGCCTCAAGCGGATTAAAGGTATTTGCATAAGACGTCATTTAACCAAAGACGATGCACATTGAATCGTTCAATGAACTTGCGCGCTGTGTCCAACAACGCCGATTGTTGTTTTAAGGGGCTTGAGGAAAGAGCAGAAGCAAAATAATACTTGCATAGTTAGTTATATAAAGTATTATAACGTTATGGGATGAATGAAGGGTTCATCTAAGTGAGTTAGGAGTAAGGGATGTTCAATTTCGATGAGCCTCGTTACGAGAAGGTTGTGAGCGATGC
>NZ_QSTX01000014.1:0-54074 GCF_003438785.1 Collinsella sp. OM06-18AC | reverse complement strand
GTCGCGAGTTCCGCACGCAAAGGAAAGCACTTAATGTGGCCTCCGTCTTGCGCAGGACTGTAGAGCAGCAAACTTAACCCGCCCCGGCCCCCGATGGCCCCAGACCGGCGGGATAGACCAGTTCAGATGGGGCTTTGATGCATGGGTGGTCTGTTGTTGTGCAAATGGGTATCATACTGTGGTTATCGCATCGACTCTGCGATGCATATTTGTACGTTCCCGGCGGTCGGTTTGCCAGAAGCGCCCCGTCGGTTGTTCCAGACACGTTTCGAAGAAAGGAAACAACACTCACCTATGGCAGCTAAAAAATCATCTCCCTTGAAGATCATTCCGCTTGGCGGCCTTGACGGCATCGGCAAGAACATGACGGTCTTCGAGTGCGGCGACGACATGGTGCTCGTCGACGCCGGCCTTATGTTCCCGGATGACTCCCAGCCTGGTATCGACCTGGTGCTTCCCGACTACACCTATGTTCTGGAGAACGAGGAGAAGCTCCGCGGTATCGTCGTCACTCACGGCCACGAGGACCACACCGGTTCGCTTCCGTATCTGCTGCAGGACCTCAACAATAAGGTGCCCATCTTCTCGAGCAAGCTGACGCTTGGCTTTATCGAGGGCAAGCTTTCTGAGTTCCGCATCCGCGCACCCAAGTTCCGCGAGGTCAAGGGCGGCAGCCATGTCAACCTCGGCGGCATCTCGCTCGACTTCTTCTCGATGACGCACTCCATCCCCGGCGCTCTGGGCGTGTTCATCCGCACCAATCAGGGCACCGTTATGCACACCGGCGACTTTAAGCTCGACCAGACGCCCATCGATGGCGTTACGCCCGACTATGCCGCTATCAGCCGCTTTGCCAAGCAGGGCATCGACCTGCTGCTTTCCGACTCCACTAATGCCACGGTTCCCGGCTTTACCAAGTCCGAGGCCGAGGTTGGTCCCAACCTGCTGCACGCCATCAAGAACGCCCCGGGTCGCGTGTTCGTCGCATCGTTCTCGAGCCACATCCATCGTTTGCAGCAGATCTGCGATGCCGCCCGCAAGTGCGGCCGTAAGGTCGTTGTGACCGGTCGCTCCATGCTCACGAACACCCGCGTGGCGCGCGAGCTCGGTTATCTCAACATCGATGATGCCGATATCATCGATGCCTTCGATATCGATAACCTGCCTGACGACAAGATCGTCGTCATGTGCACTGGTTCGCAGGGCGAGCCGCTGTCGGCCCTGTCCCGCATGGCCAATGGCGAGCACAAGACGCTCTCCATCCACGAGGGCGATACCGTTATCCTCTCGGCAACTCCCGTTCCCGGCAATGAGAAAGCCGTCCAGCAGGTCGTCAACAGCCTGGCCAAGCTCGGCTGCGACGTGTGGGATAAGAACCGCGCTCTCGTCCACGTCTCGGGTCACGGTAGCCAGGAGGAGCTCAAGCTCCTGATGGCCATGGCCAAGCCCACGTATTTTATGCCGGTTCACGGTGAGGCCGTGCATCTGCGCGCCCATGCCCAGCTGGCGCGCAAGATGGGCATCAAGGACGATCATATCTTTATCCTCGATAACGGCGACACGCTCGAGATGCGCGGTGGTATCGTCAAGCGCGGTACGCCCGTCGAGTCCGGTGTCGTTTACGTCGACGGCCTGCGTATCGGCGATACCGACCCCATCGTCCTGCGCGATCGCCAGAAGCTCGCCAACGACGGTATGGTCACGGCCGTTGCCATCGTCTCCCTCAAACACAAGAAGATCGAGGCCATCGAGTTCTCGGGCCGCGGCGTCTCGTTTGCCATCGACGACCAGTTCTCCGAGGATGCCTCCGCGTCCATTATGAAGACGATCGAGAAGGGTAAGTTTAGCTTTACCAGCAGTGGTTCCGATGCCATTCGCAAGGCCGTGCGCGATTCGCTCTCTAACTTTATCTGGAGCCGTACGCGCACCCGTCCGATGATCATCCCGGTCGTCATGGAGGTTTAGTTTGGCGCGCGGATCTGCACAAAACGCCAAAGGCAATAAGGCCAATAACCAACCGGCATCTGCTAAGGGTGCCGGTTCCCATCTGCGTGCCAATAAGGGCCACGAGTCCGAGTTCGATGAGTTTGAGCCCTTGGTCGAGCCTTCGGCCAATCGCGATATCGCCGGTGTGGTCATCGCCGTTTTGGCGATCGCGTCCTTCATTGCCGTGATCTCTCCGGCAACAGCGCCCGTGACGGCTGCGGTTGCCGGTTTCTACCACCTGGGCTTTGGCCTGGGCGCCTACGTGCTGCCGATCGTCATCTTGCTGTTTGCCGCCACGCTCTTTTTGGGTGAGGACTCGCCGCTCAACGTGCGCTCTGTCGCGGGCGGCGCCGTGGTCTTTATCGCCGTCGTCTCCATTCTTTCGCTGATGGTGCCGGGCACGAGCGATTCGTGCGACCTTATGTTTACGCCGCAGAACCTTTCCGTGTCGGGCGGCTACATTGGCGCCTTTATCGCAAGTGCCTTGCAAAACGCCCTGGGTAAACCTATCGCCATGGTTGTCTTGCTGGGGCTTGTCGTCGTTGGTTTGGTCATTATCGGCTTTTCGGTGGGTGGCGTTTTGCGCTCCGCCCGTGACCGTGCGGCAGATTTTGCCGAACGCCGTCGTGCCGATGTCAACGCCAGCCCGTGGGGCGATGAAGAGGCCCTGTCTGTTCCCGGCGTCGCTCGTCCGCACCTGAGCATTCTGCGCCAGAAGGGGACTGACGCAGCGGTGACCACGGTCATGGGTGGCGATGTCGACCCGGTTTTGGATGACGACGAGGACGATGACCCGTTTGTCGACGTATCCGAGTCGGTTGAAGCCGAGCGGGCCAAGACCACGCTGCTGCCGCGTCGCCATGTCAAGAAGGGCAAGGCTGCGCCTAAGCTCAATACGAGTGAGCCCGACCCGTCTTGGTCCGATAGCGAGATTGAGCTCACCGAGGGTGACGACGAGGACGACGAGGCTCCGCTCGAGACCGCCAAGACAACCTTGCTGCCGCGTCGCCACGCCAAGCGCGGGCAGGTCACTGGACAGCTTTCGATGGAGGACGATCCGGACAAGGTTGACGAGTCCGAGCCGCCGTTTGCCGTGAACCCTGTTTCGGCCGCACCTCAGATTCCCGACTTCCTGAAGCATCCCAAGGTTGCCGATGCGCCTGCCACGAGTGCTATCGAATCGGCTGCGGCTCGTGATGGGGGAGTGGACGACGGCGCCGCAGATAACGAGGGCGAAGAGGAGGACGGCCTCAAGCTTCCGCCGCTCGAAATCCTGCATGCCAACCCGCAGTCGGCTTCCGCTGCGTCTTCGGACAAGGAGCTGGAGCAGACCGCTGAGTCACTGCAATCCACCTTGCTTGAGTTTGGCCGCAGTGCCCGCGTGGTCGGCTGGATCGCCGGCCCCACGGTGACGACCTTTAAGCTGCAGCCCGGTGAGGGCGAGCGTGTGAGCAAAATCTCGAGCCTCGAGGACGATATCGCGCTTTCGCTCGCTGCCCAGTCGGTGCGTATCTTTGCCCCGATCCCCGGCACCTCGCTCGTGGGCATCGAGATTCCCAACCGCAAGCGCCAGAACGTCAATCTGGGCGACGTGCTGCCCTATGTGAAGGGCGGTCCGCTCGAGCTCGCCATCGGCCGCGACGCCGAGGGCACGCCGGTTGTTGCCGACCTCGCCAAGATGCCTCACCTGTTGATTGCCGGTACGACCGGTTCTGGTAAGTCGGTGATGATCAACTCCATCATCACGACCTTGCTCATGCGCGCCCTTCCCGAGGACGTTCGCCTGATTATGGTCGACCCCAAGCGCGTTGAGCTTGCGGGCTATAACGGTCTTCCGCATCTCTATGTGCCCGTGGTGACCGAGCCCAAGCAGGCCGCGAGCGCTCTGCAGTGGGCTGTGTCCGAGATGGAGCGTCGCCTGAAGGTCTTCGAGCGTCTCAACGTGCGTAAGATCTCGACCTACAACGAAAAGCAGGCTGCTGGCGAGTTTGAGCATTACGACAACCCGCCGCAAAAGATGCCCTACCTGGTCATTATCATTGACGAGCTCTCTGACCTGATGATGGTCGCCGGTAAGGATGTCGAGGCCTCGATCGTGCGTATTGCACAGCTGGGCCGTGCCGCCGGTATTCACCTTATCGTTGCCACGCAGCGCCCCAGCTCCAACGTGGTGACGGGCCTTATCAAGGCCAACATAACCAACCGCATCGCCTTTAACGTCGCCACGGGCATCGACTCGCGCGTCATCATCGACCAGATGGGTGCCGAGAAGCTCACCGGTTTGGGCGACATGCTGTTCTCCAAGGTCGACTGGGGCAAGCCCCGCCGTATCCAGGGCTGCTTTGTCTCGGACGACGAAATCAACGAGATTGTCGAGTTCGTCAAGTCGCAGAGTGAGCCAGACTACCACGAGGAGATCCTGTCTGCCGTGGCGCCCGCTTCCATGTCCATGGCGGGTGGCGGAGGCATTGTCCGCACCGGAGTAGCCGAGCCGCAAGACGATGATCCACTCATTTGGGAAGCCGCCCATATTGTGGTGGAATCGCAGCTTGGCTCCACATCTGGCCTGCAACGTCGTCTGAAGGTTGGCTATGCGCGTGCCGGGCGTATTATGGACATGCTGGAAGAAAAGGGTGTCGTCGGCCCGCCCGACGGTTCCAAGCCGCGCGAGGTCCTGTTGGACGAGGAGGGGCTTGCCGCGCTGGAATCTGTCGACGCCGAGATGGCACGTGAAGATCGTGAGTTTGGAGGATTCTGATGGCTGCACGCTTTGGTGACATGCTGCTCGAGCAGCGTCGCCGAATGGGCCTTTCCATTCAGCAGGTCGCCAACACCATCAAAATCAGGCCGCAGATCATCGAGTTTTTCGAGACCGGTAACTTTGCTTCGATGCCGCCGCGCGGCTATGCGCAGGGCATGATTTCGAGCTATGCTCGTTTTTTGGGCCTCAATCCGCGCGAGGTCGTCAATGCCTACTTTGACGACCTGATGGCATACGAACGCGAGACGTCGCAGCAGGGGGGTCGTTTTCAGGACGCCGCCGGCTACGTCAATTCGCGTTCCTCTGTCGATAACGGGCGCTTCCTGATGGTTCAGGGTGGTCGCTCAACGCGTTATGGTCAGCGTCCGCAGCAGGCTGGCTATATTACCGAGACGGGGTCCAGTGAGGAAATCCGTTCTCAGCGCGATCGTTTCCGCAGCACGCCTATGCCCGACGATCGTGCGCTTCCCGCTGCCCGCGGTGTGGTGCGCGATCCCCGTGTCGGCTACGGAGATGGCGGCTATTCCGATCGTGGCTACCGTGGTGTCTCTGCCGGTCGTGCTCTCGGCGGCTATGCGGACGCCGATGCCACGCAGGTGACGCCGCGTCTTCGCTCTCAATCACAGCCGTATGGCCAGCGCTCTTCGGCTCCGCGTGCGGGCCAGCGTGGCTATCAAGGCCGCGGTGAACTTGCGCCCCGCTCGGGTCAGCGCAGCCTTCAGGGCCAGGGTGGCTATCGCGGCCGTTCCGACAGCAATCGTGGTCGTATGCCTCAGGGAGGCGGCCGCAGCAGTTCCAGTCGTGGACGCGGCGGTTCCCGTACTCCTCAAAACAACGGTCTCGATCCGCGTATCGTCTACGCCGGCATCGGTGCCGTGGCGTTGCTGCTGATCGTGCTCATCGTGGTACTTCTGCGCGGCTGCGCATCTTCGACGCCCGAGACCACGCCCGAGACGCCCGCTGCTACCAAGACGACGCCCAAGAAGTCTTCTAAGAAGACCGAAACGGTCGACGAGGATGAGGACACCGATGAGGCGACGGATGAGTCGACCGATTCGGACGCCACCAAGACGACGGCTAAAAAGGAAGAAAACGAGGTAACGAAGGTCAAGGTCTCCGTTGCCAAGGGAAAGACCGCCTGGATTGAGGTCAAGGTCGATGGCAAGTCGGTCTATGGCGCCCAGGCGACTGGCCCCTTTGAGCAGGAGTACACGCCTGAGTCCTCGATCGAGATCACCACGTCCAAGCCTTCCGATGTCACCGTTACCAAGAACGGCGAAAAGGTCCGTTACGATACCAAGACCTCGGGCGTGGCGCGTGTGACGATCACCGTTCCCAAGAAGGAGACGACTGGTTCCGAGAATGGTGAAAGTTCTGATGGTACCGACACCACCGATGGTACCGACACCACCGACGGCACCGATGCCCAGTCCACGGATGGCGCCGATACCGCAACTGACGGCCAGACGCCCACCGATTCTACCGACTATTCGTACGATAGCTACTAAGCCGCTCGTACGCGAAAGGAAACATCATGGCTAAAGATTCCAGCTTCGACGTCGTGTCCGAGGTCAACATGCAAGAGGTCGACAACGCCTTCCAGCAAACCACGCGCGAGATTTCCCAGCGCTATGACCTGAAGGATTCCGGCGCCACGATCGAGCTTTCGAAGGGCGACAAGCTCTTTACGATCAACGCCCCGGCCGACTTTGTCTCCAAGCAGATTATCGAGGTGCTGAGCTCCAAGCTCATCAAGCGCGGCATCGACCTCAAGGCTGTCTCGTGGGATGCCCCGCAGGCGGCATCGGGCGGCACCGTGCGCGTGCTCGGCCATATCGTCGAGGGTATCGACCAGGCGACCGCCAAGAAGATCAACAAGGACATCAAGGACCAAAAGCTCAAGGTCAAGGTGACTATCGAGGCCGACAAGCTGCGTGTTTCCTCTGCTTCGAAGGACGCGTTGCAGACCGTGATCCAGTTCCTGCGCGACCAGGACTACGGCCAGCCGCTGCAGTTCACCAACTACCGCTAATATCATTCGAAAGGACTGCTCTTCAACATGGATACACCGTTGGGCTCCGTGCTCTACATCACCCTAGGGTGCGCTAAGAACGAGGTTGACACCGACCGCATGCGTTCTCTTTTGACCGCCGCGGGCTACGAGGAGGCATTCGACCCACAGGATGCCGATATCGCCATCGTCAATACATGCTCGTTCCTCGCCTCCGCAACGTCCGAGAGCATCGAGACCACGCTCGAGCTCGCCAACGAGGTTCAGGACGGCGTTCGTTCTTGCCCCATCGTCATGTGCGGCTGTGTGCCGTCGCGCTATGGCGACGATCTGCCCGATGAGCTGCCCGAGGTCGCTGCCTTTGTGAAGGCCGACGAGGAGGATGGCATCGTGGCGGTCATCGATGGCGTGCTGGGCGTCGAGCGCGAGATTGCCGCCTATATTCCGCAGGTCAAGCGCACCGTCGAGGGCGCTGTCGCCTACGTCAAGATCTCCGATGGCTGCAACCGCTTCTGTAGCTTCTGCATGATCCCGTATATCCGCGGTCGTTATCACTCGCGCAATGCCGAGAGCATTATTTCCGAGGTGCGCGACTTGGTTGCCGGTGGCGTGCGAGAGATCGTGCTGATCGGCCAGGACACGGGCATCTGGGGCACCGACTTTGCGGATGGTGACGTCGCCGAGGGCTCGCCGCGCAATCTGGCGCAGCTGCTGCGCGCCGTAGCCGAGGCCGTGCGTCCGCAGAACGTCTGGGTCCGTGTTCTCTACCTGCAGCCTGAGGGCATGTCCGACGAGCTTATCGAGACGATTCGCGATACCCCCGAGGTGCTGCCCTATATCGATATCCCCGTGCAGCACTGCGACGCGCGCATCCTCAAGGCTATGCGCCGTTCTGGTTCGCGCCAGGAGCTCGAGGACCTGTTCCGCGATCTGCGTGAGCGCATCCCCGGCATCGTGATCCGTTCCACGGCCATGGTCGGCTTCCCGACCGAGACCGACGACGAGTTCCGCGACCTTATCGACTTTATGGACACCGTCGGCTTCGACTACACGAGCGTCTTTGCCTACTCGCAGGAGGAGGGCAGCCTGGCCGCCAAGATGGAGGGCCAGGTCGACGAAGAGGTCAAGCTCGAGCGCGCCCAGGAGGCCATGGACCTGGCCGAGTCGCTCGGTTTTGCTGCAACTGCCGCACATGTGGGCGAGCGCGCCCAGGTGATTGTCGACGGTATCGAAGAGACCGAGGACGGCGCCGAGCTGATCGGACATGCCTGGTTCCAGGCGCCTGATTCCGATGGCGCGGTGCATCTGGATGCCAGCGAGGCATCTGTGGGCGATATTCTGACGGTCGAGTTTACCGATAGCTTCTGCTATGAGCTTATCGGCCATGTTGTGGAGTAGGAGAGCGTCGTGGCAAACGAGAGCAATAAGGAACTGACGAGTGTTTGGACGCCCGCCAACATCGTGACGTGCGTTCGCATCGTCTTTATCCCGGTGTTCATGATTGTGTCGGCGCTTTCTCACACGAGTGTTGCCGGTACAGATTGGAGCACCTTCGACGGCCCGCTCGCCGCCGCTGCCTTCATTCTGTACGTCATCCTGTCGTGCACCGATAAGGTCGACGGTTATCTGGCGCGCTCGCGCAACGAGATTACCGACTTCGGTAAATTCTTGGACCCCATCGCCGACAAGCTGCTCGTATTCTCGGCCCTGCTGCTATTCTTGGACTTTGGTGCCGTGTCGGTTTGGTCCGTGTTCATCATCTTGTTCCGCGAGCTGCTGGTAAGCGCCCTGCGCATGGTTGCGAGTGCCGCCGGCGTGGTCGTTGCCGCCGATAAGCTTGGCAAGTACAAGACGGCGACCACGATGGTCTCCATCTGCGGTTACCTGTGCGTCTTTGCGATGGCCGGCTTGCACCTTGGCCCGCTGGCGCTGACGCTCGGCATCTACTCGGTGTCGCGCTTCCTGTACGCCGTTGCCGTTGTCCTGACCGTTATCTCGGGCGCCCAGTACTTCTGGAACTGCCGCAAGATCGTCTTTTCGGTCTAGGTTCTGGTGGGTATGACGGACTCTTTTGAGCAGATTTCCGCACATAACGAGGAGCTGGCGCGTCATATTGTCGAGCGCGCGAGCGCTCGGGGCGTGACGGTTTCGACGGCTGAGTCGCTGACGGCAGGTATGATCGCCTCGACGATTGCCGATATCCCGGGCGCCTCGGCGGTGCTGCGTGGCGGTGCGGTGACCTACTGCGATGAGATCAAGCATCGCGTTTTGGGTGTTGATCAGGAGACGCTCGACCGCTATACCGCGGTGTCGCATCAGACCGCGCGCGAGATGGCGGCGCGTTCGCTGGAGCTGTACCAGAGCGATATTGCAGTGAGCGCAACGGGTTATGCCGGCCCCGGCGGCGGCACTGAGGACGATCCGGCTGGCACTTTCTATATTGGCTGGGCGTATCGCGCGGCTGATGGGGAAGTGCCGGTCGTGGACTCTGTGCGCTGCCACTATGAGGGCGACCGTTCGTGTGTTCGTGCCCATGCGGTCGCGGAGGCATTGGGACGCATTGCCCTTGTGCTTAACTCTATGGAATAGACGTGTTTTAAGGGGCCTTCGGGCCCCTTAATTGTGGAGATAGGGACCCCTGACGAATTTAGCGTTTGCGCTGGTCATAGGTGTATTTTTGCCTTTCTTGTTCTTATTTGCCCCTTTGTGGTCAAGCATTTGGTCAGTGTTAGGTCGGCGTTTGGTTGGGTTTTGGAAAGACTGCCTGCATATGATTTATCTGAACGGTTGACCACGAACAGCCGTTCGTTTATTATCGATGCAGGTTGTTAAGAGGAGGGCTTTTCATGGCCAAGAATTCAGGTCCCGTACGTACCGTTCATGCTCGCACGACGGGTAAAGAGCGCGATGAGATGATCGCCACCACCAAGGCCGAGATCGAGAAGAAATTCGGCCAGGGTTCCATCATGAGGTACGGCGACGGTGGCCCCGAGCTCGAGGTCGAGGCCATCCCTACGGGCGCTCTGGCACTCGATGCCGCTCTGGGTATCGGCGGTGTGCCGCGCGGCCGCATCGTCGAGATTTACGGTCCTGAGTCCTCCGGTAAGACGACGCTTTCGCTTGAGATCCTGGCCGAGGCCCAGGCAATGGGTGGCGTGGTGGCATTTATCGATGCCGAGCACGCGCTCGATCCCACGTATGCCGCGCGCATTGGCGTGGATATCGACGAGGTACTGATTTCCCAGCCTGATACGGGTGAGCAGGCGCTCGAGATTGTTGACATGCTCGTGCGTTCCGGCGCCATCGATGCCATCGTCGTCGACTCCGTCGCCGCGCTGACCCCGCGTGCCGAGATCGAGGGAGAGATCGGCGATACCACGGTCGGTTTGCAAGCTCGCCTGATGAGTCAGGCGCTCCGCAAGCTCGCCGGCTCGCTGTCCAAGTCCAACACGACATGCATCTTCATTAACCAGCTGCGAGAGAAGATCGGCGTCATGTTCGGCAACCCCGAGACCACGACGGGCGGCCGCGCCCTTAAGTTCTTCTCTTCGGTGCGTATCGACATTCGCCGCATCGACAGCATTAAGCTTAAGGATGAGGTTATCGGTAACCGCGTGCGCGCCAAGGTCGTTAAGAACAAGGTGGCAGCTCCGTTCCGTTCTGCTGAGTTCGACATCATGTACGGTACGGGCATCTCTAAGGAGGGCTCGATTCTGGACATGGCTGTCGAGTGCGGCATCTGCAAGAAGATGGGCTCCTGGTTTGCCTATGGCGAGGACAAGCTCGGCAACGGTCGCGAGGCCGCCAAGGCGTTCCTGCGCGAACACCCTGATTGCGCCGACGAGATTGAGCATAAGGTCCGCCTTGCCTGCGGGCTTGAGTTTGACGACGATGCTCCATCCGAGGTCGAGCTGACCGATCAGCCTGCGCCTGAGGAGTTTGACGAGCTTTACGCCATCGATGGTTCCGCCATGCTCGATGATGACGACGAGTAGCGGTTGCGCTCATGTCGTATACGGTGACCGAGGCCACGGTCGTCTTTCCCGATAAGAAGGCGGCCTCCTCGTTCTCGAGCGGGTATGCGTCCAAAAAGCCTTGCGCACATATCGATTGTGAGCTTGAGGGCGGTTTTGAGCGGTCCATTTGGATTCCCGTGCGGGTCGCGCGCCTGTATGTCAAAAACCGCCCCGATCTTCCCTGTGATTGGGACAACTTTCGTGAGGCGGTGCAGCTCGTCGAGCGTAAATGTGCACTTACCATGGTGACCGAGATGTTATCGCGCCGCGACCATGCGACGGGCGAGGTCCGTGACAAGCTGGCTCGCTACGGCTTTCACCAGACCGCAATCGATTTCGCCGTCGAGCGCGCCACCGAGTATCGCTTTTTAGACGAGAACCGCTTTTGCTCGTACTTTATCGAGGAGCGCAAGCGGCGCGGTTGGGGACAGCGCAAAATCGAGACCGAGCTCAAGCGCCGTCATGTCGTGCTCGATGACATTCCCGGTTATCCCGAGGATTATTTTGCCGTCGAAGACGATTTGGCGCGTGCGTCAGCCCTGCTCGCCAAGCGGCGTGTTCCAGAGACGCGCGGATTCGAAAAACTGGTTCGGTTTTTGATGGGCAAGGGCTTCTCGTATCATATCGCCGCCGATGCCGTTAAGGCACGTCTCGATGCCGAACGCGAGGAATGTGCGGTTTAGGCGTATGCGTTTTGTGGCCCTGCCGCTCACCGTGTTTTAGCCGCCGTGTTGGGGGCATTTATTTGACAGTTGTTGTGGTTCAACGTACGATAAACAGCGTCATTTGCTTTGTGATATGTGCTCATCTGTGATGAGTTTGTTTATATGTTTATCTGTATCCGACCCGCATAAGCTGCGCCCATATTACTCAAATGTCGCGAGCCGTTCGTAAGGACGGTTCGCTTTGTTGTGTAACGAATCCATAAAAAGGAGTGAGCATGCCTATCATCGCAGCGCTCGTTGGCATCGTTTTGGGTGCCATCGCCGCCATTGCCTACATGCGCACCGCCAAGCAGGGTAGTCTTCACGAGGCCGACGAAAAAATCCAGTCGGCACACGCACAGGCTGAGTCCCTGATCGGTGATGCTAAGCGTCAGGCCGAGACCCTCAAAAAAGAGGCTCTGCTCGAGGCTAAAGAGGAGATCATCAAGAACAAGCAGGCCGCCGAGGCCGAGGACAAGCAGCGTAAGAACGAGATTCGTACGCTCGAGAACCGCGTGATGCAGCGCGAGGAATCCCTTGATCGCCGCAACGACGCTCTCGACAAGCGCGAGCATCAGCTGTCCAGCCAGGCCGGTCAGGTCGAGAAGCGCTCCCGTGAGCTCGAGGAGCTCTGTGCAAAGCAGACCTCCGAGCTCGAGCGTATCGCCGACCTTACCCGCGAGGACGCCCACAAGGAGCTCCTCGATAAGGTTCGCGGCGAGGTCACCCACGAGGCCGCCACGATCATTCGCGAGTCCGAGCAGCAGGTTCGCGCCGAGTGCCACAAGACCGCCCAGGAGATTCTGTCTCTGGCGATTCAGCGCTGCGCTGCCGACCACACTGCCGAGGTTACCGTTACCTCCGTGCACATTCCCTCTGATGACCTCAAGGGCCGTATCATCGGTCGCGAGGGTCGCAACATCCGGACCTTCGAGCAGGTTTCCGGCGTCAACCTCGTGATCGACGACACGCCCGAGACCGTCGTTCTTTCGAGCTTCGACCCGGTCCGTCGTGAGACCGCCCGTGTCGCCCTCGAGAACCTCATCGCCGACGGCCGCATTCACCCTGCCCGTATCGAGGAGATGTATCACAAGGCCGCCGACCTGGTTCAGCAGCGCGTGCGCGAGGCTGGCGAGCAGGCTGCCTTCGATACCGGCATCCACGATCTGCACCCCGAGATCGTCAAGACCCTTGGTGCCCTGCGCTACCGTACCTCGTTTGGTCAGAACGTGCTTCAGCATTCCCTCGAGGTCTCTGATCTGTGCGGCGTGATGGCTTCCGAGCTTGGCCTGGACGTTGTGACCGCCAAGCGCGCCGGCCTGCTTCATGACCTGGGCAAGGCAATCGACCACGACGTCGAGGGCCCGCATGCCGTCATCGGCGCCGAGCTTGCCCGCCGTTATGGCGAGAAGCCCGTTATCGTCCACGCTATTGAGGCTCACCATGCCGATGTCGACCCCAACACGGTGCTCGATGTCCTGGTGCAGGCCGCCGATGCTGTCTCTGCCTCTCGCCCCGGTGCCCGTCGCGAGTCTGCCGAGAACTACATCAAGCGTCTTGAGAAGCTCGAGGAGATCGCCAACTCCCATGACGGCGTCGAACGTACCTATGCCATGCAGGCCGGTCGCGAGGTCCACGTCATGGTCCAGCCGGACAAGATCTCCGATGCCCAGTCCACGGTCCTGGCTCACGATATCGCCCATCAGATCGAGGAAGAGATGGAGTATCCCGGTCAGGTGCGCGTCGTCGTGATTCGCGAGAGCCGCGCTGTCGATATCGCTAAATAACATGAGCGACGCGAACGAGCTCATCTCATTTATCGCGTCGATGTCGGGGGAGGGCAACCTTCGCGTCGAGGAGAACCTTGGCGAGGGGTATGTCCGCCTCCGCGTTTCGGAGGCCGAGCGGCGCCAGGCTAAGCACGACATTCAGCATGTCGAGGACATCGTCATCGAAATGCTCCGTAATGCTCGCGATGCCGGCGCCGACAAGGTCTATCTCGCCACGACCAAGGAAGATGGCGTCCGCACGCTTGTCTTTCTGGATAACGGTTCTGGCGTTCCGCAGGATATGCAAGAGCGAATCTTTGATGCCCGCGTTACCTCCAAGCTCGAGAGCATGAAGATGGACCGTTGGGGCGTTCACGGTCGTGGCATGGCATTGTTTTCGATTAAGCAGAACACCGACGAGGCCCGTGTGGTCACGTCCGGCGTCGATCTTGGTTCAGCCTTCAAGGTGAGCGTTGCGGCCGACCGCCTCAGTGAGCGTGCCGATCAGTCCAGCTGGCCCCAGGCCGTCAAGGATGAGGACGGACGTTATGTCTGCGCTCGCGGTCCACATAATATTATTCGCGCTGCTTGTGAGTTTGCGCTCGAGGAGTTGCGTGGTTGCGATGTCTATCTCGGTTCTCCGTCTGAGATTGCCGCGACCCTTTATGCTCAAGCGTCAAGTCGGCTCGATACGTCTCGTCTCCTGTTCATTGATGACGAGAGCGAGCTTCCGGTTGTCGATCGTTTAGGCCTTGCTTCTGATGCCGAGGACTTTATCCGTATTTGTTCGGGTTTGGGTCTTGAGATGTCCGAGCGCACGGCCCATCGCATTTTGGCAGGGCAGATTAAGCCCGTTCGCGGTGTGACCGCGCGTCTGCTGCGCGAGCGTGATTCGTCCTCGCATGCGCCGGCTCCTGTCGATCTCGCGAAGGATCGTCGCGGGCTACGTATTGCCAAGGATGACATGGCACAGTTTTCGCGCGCTGTGGAACGCGACTTTAATGACCTTGCCACCCGGTACTATCTCAACCTTTGCGGCGACCCAAAGATCCGTGTTTCGCGTGATCGAATCACCGTGACCTTTGATCTTGCCAAAGAGGAATAGTGCCTTTACCGAGTCCACTCGGTACGATACAGTTATTGCAGTTAAAACGTACTTTTAAATGCAGGAGTTTCTTCATGGATTGCCTGAAGGTATCAAGCAAATCATCGCCCGCGTCCGTTGCCGGCGCCATCGCCGGCATGGTCAAGGATGGTGTACCCGTCAACATCCAGTGTGTCGGCGCCGGTGCCGTCAACCAGGCTATTAAGGCCGTTGCTATCGCGCGCGGTTTTTTGATTCCAACCGGTTTTGATATTTCCTGCGCGCCCGTGTTCTCCGACATCCTCATTAACGGGGAGTCGCGCACGGCCATCCGCCTTTCTATCTACGTTCACCAGATCAATCGAGCTGCTATGGATAACGTCGTCATGGATGATGTTAAGCCTGTGGCATAGCTTCTGCTTGCCTTGTTTCGCTCCCCATCGTTAGGACTTATGCACATGGACCAGCGTTCCGTACGCGATATTCTTGCCGGTAAAACCTACTTTATCCGC
Source organism: Collinsella sp. OM06-18AC (assembly GCF_003438785.1). NCBI lineage: Bacteria > Bacillati > Actinomycetota > Coriobacteriia > Coriobacteriales > Coriobacteriaceae > Collinsella > Collinsella sp. OM06-18AC. The sequence continues at coordinate 39,231 of NZ_QSTX01000014.1, read as the reverse complement.
ACATTTGGCTGCCAGATGAATCAGCACGACTCCGAGCGTGTGAGCGGTCTGCTTGATTCGTATGGCTGCCTCATGGCGCTCGATCCCGCGCATGCCGATATCGTTGTCTTCATGACGTGCTGCGTGCGCGAGGCCGCCGATACTCGCCTGTACGGTCAGTGCAATTCCTGCAAAAGCCTGCCGCCTTCGCCTTCGGGCAAGCGCGTGGTTGCCGTTGGCGGTTGCATCGCGCAGCGCGATGGCGAGGGCCTGCTCACCAACGTCGATAACGTCAATGTCATCTTTGGCACGCATTCCATTGCACATGTGGCCGAGCTCATTGCCGAGGCGTTTCTTGATGGTAAGCGTCATATCCGCACCAATGAGCATGAGGATACGGATGCCATGAGCATGCCGTGGCATCGCGAGACTCAGTATCACGCCTGGGTGCCCATCATGACGGGCTGCAATAATTTCTGCACCTATTGCATCGTGCCGTACGTGCGCGGTCGCGAAAAGAGCCGCCCCTTCGAGGAGATTGTCGACGAGGTGACCGGTTTGGTGCGCCAGGGCGTGCGTGAGATTACGCTGCTGGGCCAAAACGTTAACTCATATGGTCGCGATCTGTTTGGCAAGCCGCGTTTTGCCGATCTGCTGCGTGCCGTGGGCGATACGGGCGTGGAGCGCATCTTCTTTACGTCTTCGCATCCCAAGGACCTGTTGCCCGAGACCATCGACGCCATGGCCGAGACGCCTGCCGTTATGCCGCAGCTGCACTTGGCCGTCCAGTCAGGTTCGACGCGGATTCTCAAAGAGATGAATCGCCGTTATACACGCGAGTACTATCTGGGCCTTGTCGATCGCATTCGCAACCGCATGCCCGATATCGCGCTCTCGACCGACATTATCGTTGGCTTCCCGGGTGAGACTGAAGAAGACTTTGAGCAGACGCTCTCACTTGCCGAGACGGTCCGCTATGCTCAGGCCTATACCTTCATCTATTCCAAGCGCGCCGGTACCCCGGCCGCCGAGATTGACGATCCTACGCCGCATGAGGTTATTCTCGAGCGTTTCAACCGTCTGGTTAAGGTTATCGAGACCACGGCACACGAGTATAACCAGGGTGAGCTTCATACTGTGGTTCCGGCGCTCATTGAGGGAACGAGTAAAAAGAACGACGCGGTCCTGCTGGGCAAGAGTCCCAAGAATCAGACCGTGCATGCGCCTATCCCCGAGGGTTACAGCATCGATCAGCTTGTTGGTAAGATCGTTGATGTTGACGTTGACGTTGCCAAGACCTGGTATTTGTCCGGCTCCGTTGTGGGCGAGCCGCGCTAATGGTTTCTCCCGGGGCAGGTCTTTCCGCCGTTGCGATTGTCGGTCCGACGGCGGTTGGTAAGAGTGATGTTGCCGACCGTTTGGCAGTTCGTCTTTCGTCCGAAGTGCTGTCGTGCGATGCGATGCAAATCTATCGTGGCATGGACATCGGTACCGCAAAGATGGCGCCCGATGAGTGCACGGCGCCGCTGCGTCTCGTCGACATTGTAGAGCCGGGTGTGGCATATTCTGCTGCGCTTTATCAGGCTGACGCTCGCGCGCATGTTGAACGTCTCCTTGGTTCGGGTTGCCTGCCGGTTTTTTGCGGAGGTACGGGGCTGTATCTCAAGGCCGCCCTCGATGAGATGGACTTTCCTTCGGGAGAGCTTGAGGACGATCGCCGCGCAGGATATCAGGAACTTGCCGAGCGCATTGGCGAGGAAGCGCTGCATGCGCTGCTTGCCGAGCGTGACCCCGATTCCGCTGCGGTCATCCACCCCCATAATGTTCGTCGTGTGATTCGTGCGCTCGAGATGCATGATGATGGCGTCTCCTATGCGCAGCAAAAGTCGCAGTTTAGTGTTCCGCACGAGCATTATCATGCCCTATGGTTTGGTCTGACGCGTAATCGCGAGGTGCTCTACGAGCGCATTAACCAGCGCGTCGATCTGATGTTTGAGCAGGGTCTTGTCGATGAGGTCCGCGGTCTTATGGGCCAGGGGCTGGGAGATGCCCTGACGTCGATGCAGGCAATTGGCTATAAAGAGATCATTGATGCTTTCAATGGCGTGATGAGCATGGATGAGGCTCGCGAACTCATTAAGATGCGTTCGCGTCGTTATGCCAAGCGTCAGCTTTCGTGGTTTAAGCGCGATGACCGTATCGTGTGGTTTGATATGGATGAATGTACGATCGATGAGGTCGTTGAGGATATCCTGCATCGTATTGAGGCTGCCTAATGGCCCGTTTCCCCCTTGTTCCCACGGCACCCGAGCCCGAGCGTGCCATTTTAGTTGGTGTTGAGTGGCGCGACAATGCATGGCCGCTCGATCGCTCGCTTGATGAGCTGGAGCGTCTTGCCCACACAGCTGGTGCCCGGTGCGTGGCACGCTTGTCGCAGCGTTTGGTAAAGCCGTATCCTAAATCGTTTATCGGTTCCGGTAAGGTTGAAGAGCTGTGCGGCCTGGTGCATCGCATGGATGCCGATGTCGTTATTTTTGACGACGACCTGACCCCCTCGCAGCAATCCTATTTGGAGAAAGCCGTGGGCGAGCCGGTAAAGATTATCGATCGTACAGCACTGATCCTGGATATCTTTGGCCTGCATGCTCAGACGCGTGAGGGACGCCTGCAGGTACAGCTGGCACAACTTCAATATTTGTTGCCTCGCCTGCGTGGCATGTGGAGCCATCTCGCCAAGGAGCAGACGCGCGGCGGCATCGGCTCACGTTTTGGTCAGGGCGAAAGTCAGCTCGAGGTCGACCGTCGCCTCATTCGTAATAAGATCGCTGCGCTTCGTCGTGAGCTCAAGCAGGTTGAACAGCGTCGCGATGTTCAATCCAAGAGTCGCATTGAGTCCCCGGCGTTTCGCGTCGCGTTAGCCGGTTATACCAATGCCGGTAAATCGACGTTACTCAATCGTCTGACCGGCTCTACGGTACTTTCGCAGGACAAGCTGTTTGCTACGCTCGACCCGACGACGCGTTCGTATCGTCTGCCCGGCGGTCGCGGCATGACGATTACCGATACCGTCGGCTTTATTCAAAAGCTGCCCCATGGTTTGGTCGATGCCTTTAAATCGACGCTGTCCGAGGTTTTGGGTGCCGATCTAATTCTCAAAGTCGTAGATGCGTCTGACGAGGACTATGAGCGGCAGCTGGATGCTGTCGACCGCGTGCTTGATGAGATCGGCGCCGGAGAGCGTTTAACGCTGACCGTATTCAATAAAATCGATCTTCTCGATAGCGTTGATCGATTGAGTTTCCGTCGTCGCTATCCGGAGGCCGTTCTGTTCTCGGCCCAAACGGGCGAGGGGCTCGACGATCTCGTCGACCGGATTGCTCGCGAGGCAGCTGCCACCGATGTGTTGCTCTCCGCTGATATCCCGTATCGCGAGGGCGCTCTCATCACGCTGGTGCATGAGCAGGGAACCCTTCTGCATGAGGAATATCTCGAGGACGGCGTTCGCATTGTGGCGAAGTTGCCGGCTCGTATTGCACCGCGGCTCGAGCGCTATCGTACGGAATAAACGATTTCTAGCACGCCTAGAATGACTGGCTGATGGAGCAGGTAGAACGGTAAGGCATGCCGACCCAGGACTGCGAGCGCCGGGATAGGATTGGCGTATGCCCATGCTGGCGCTTCGAGACTTGATGCTTGTGCTGCCTGGGCAGCAAAAAAGCCGGTAAGGTACATAAAGACAAACGGTATGAGCGGATAGTAATCTCCCGAAACAAAACCCGGGCCTGGGAATCCAAGCCATGCCAGGTAGGGGAGTGGGTAGACCGCCTTTGGAATGCCCCAGGTTAGGGCAAAAAGAACAAGGCACGCTGCGATGCCCCATGAGCCCGGTAATTTTTGGAGTAACGGACGGGTGAACGCAACCACCGCGGTGCACATCGCCATGCAATAAATGATGCCAAAGTTCACTGAATCGTCGACCGATACGAGAGTTGTTGCGATCCAGACGACCAAAGCTGCGGCAGCGTACTTAGCCGCTCGTTTGGCATTGTTGCGTGAGAGCGTGCACATCCAACCCGCGATAAACAAAAATACCCAGCTGATGCTGGCGCGCCAGACGTCTTGAAAGACAGTCTGGGTAAACCAGGGCATATCCCAGCCATACAGGTAGGCGAGATCATAGCAAGCGTGAAAACCTGCCATAGAAATCATCGTAAACCCGCGGACGGTATCAAAGATGGTTATGCGTTTTTGCATTACGAGAACCGGCGCATCAAGCCGACGACTTTGCCCAGGATAACGGGATTCGGTGCATAGATAGGTTCCATGGTGTCGTTCTCGGGCTGCAAGCGCACACGCCCCTGCTCCTTGTAGAACGTCTTGACGGTCGCCGAACCATCAATCATGGCCACGACAATTTCGCCGTTCATGGCACTCTTTTGTTCACGGACGATGATGTAATCGCCATTGAAGATGCCGACATTGATCATTGAGCTCCCATGCACCTCAAGGATAAAGGAACCCTGATCAGTGGCGATTTCGGTCGGGATAGTAAACGTGTCTTCGATATTCTGCTCGGCCAGAATGGGAATCCCAGCCGCGACGCGACCAACGAGCGGTAGCGAGACCGTTCCGCGAGGTGCGGTGGGCTCGTCAGATTTAGAAATTGAGACAGAGGAACCATCCTCGTTAAAGAGTTCCAGGGCGCGCGGTTTGGTGGCATCGCGCTTGAGTAGCCCGCGCGCCTCCAGGGCAGAGAGATGGGCGTGCACGGTGCTGGGGGAGGAAAGGCCCACGGCAGAAGCCATCTCGCGCACGCTGGGCGGATAACCCTTCTCCTGCTGATATTCCTTGATGAAGTCGTAAATTTGCTGCTGACGCTTGGTAATTTTGCGAGCCATCAGGGCATCCTCTCTACCCATGTCAAACAAATGTTCGAATTTTGCTTGACAGGAACAACTGTTCGAAGATAATAATAACCGAACATTCGTTCTCGCGCTAGACATTTTTGTCCGCGCGGCTTGATAAAACTGTTCTCAGCAAAACACGCGAGAGGAGAACATGATGAACGTAACGAATATGGTCCAGGGAAACCTCGCCCTTAAGCTCGAGACGCCTGCAGAACCCACTTTTACGGTTGTTCAGGGTGGCCGCTCCGGCTTTCAGCCTTTGACCGTAAAGCCTGCGCGCAATCAGCAGGCTGTAGTCGCGCCGGCCCGCGTTGCCCCGAAGGTTCCGACGATTGTCGCCGTCGCCGTTGCGCTTACGCTCTTCTTTGTCCTCGCTATGTCGGTCTTTAGCGCTCGTCACGCCGCGTATGCCGAGTCCGTTTCCAACATTACCTACGAGACCATTCGCGTTCAGCCTGGCGATTCTCTTTGGTCGCTTGCCGAAGAATATCCAATCGAAGGCCTTTCCACGCAAGAGACTTCCGACATGATCCGTAGCGTCAATCATCTGGAGCATGGTTCGCTCGCCGCCGGTGCGCATCTTAAGGTTCCTGATCGTTCGTAATCATTATCGCGCTGCGCATGGTACCCTTATTATCGTTTAAGAGGAGGTACCATGCGCTGTCCCAAATGCGGCAAGGCACATACCCGCGTCGTTGATTCCCGTATGCAGGAGTCAAATAACACCATTAAGCGCCGTCGCGAATGTTGCTCGTGTAACTACCGCTTTACAACGTTTGAGCGATGCGAGGACCCTATCGAGGTCATTAAGTCAGATGGAACCAAGCAGCGGTTCGATCGCAATAAGCTTCTTGTCGGCTTGATGCGCGCCACCATCAAACGCGATATTGACACTAAGAAGCTCAATGAGATTATCGACGACATCGAGGTCGAGTTGCGCTCTCGCACACTGACGGCCGTCACGTCCCATGAGTTGGGTGACATGGTGCTCAAGCGTTTGGCCAAGATCGACAAGGTGGCCTACATTCGCTTTGCCTCGGTCTACCGCGATTTCAAAGACGTCGATGAGTTTCTGCAAGAGCTCGACAAGCTAAGGTGATTCCATGTCCAACATTACCGTCAACATAAAGCGTCTCGATCCCACCGTTGAGCTTCCCAAATACGCCCATCCCACTGATGCCGGCTTGGATTTGCGCTCCAACGAGGACTGCGTCCTGAAGCCCTTCGAACGCCGTCTGGTCTCTACTGGGCTGGCCATCGCTCTGCCCGATGGCTACGCCGGCTTCGTCCAGCCCCGCAGCGGCTTGGCTATCAAGCAGGGCCTGTCTATAGTCAACACGCCGGGCCTCATCGACGCCCACTACCGAGGAGAACTCATGGTCATCCTCATTAACCTGGATCCCACCAACGACATCCGAATCAACAAAGGCGACCGCATCGCCCAGCTCGTCATCCAAGAAGTTCCCACGGTCAACCTCGTAGAAGTAGAAGAACTAGACAAAACCGACCGAGGCAAAGGAGGCTTCGGCTCCAGCGGCGTCGCCTAGGGCGCTCGTATCCCGCCCGCCCGCCTCTCACACATATCATTCCATGCTCAAACATTCTCGCGTCGCTTCGCTCGCTGCGAAACTGCGCGTGGAACGATATAGGTAAGCCCCGGGCGGGCGGCTACTCGCTTGAGATAATATTTACTTTTCTAGTAAGTCGATGCGATGAAGGGACGCCTCCTTTGTCGCATCGACTTACTGTATTTATATTTTCTGGTTCCCCTTTGCAGATTCTACTGGTGGGGAATCTGGTATAGCCGCTGGTACGTTAACGCAGCTTACCTGCGGGAGGCCCCTATATATCGTCCCGCGCGCAGTTTCGCAGCGAAGCGAGAATGTTTGAGCACGGGATGATATATAGGGGCCTCCCGCAGGTAAGCGGACATTAAGACGCTACCTGATATGCGCAGGTTTTTCGCCCCAGTAGAAGCGGCAGAAGGCTCGTTTGCGCTTTTGGGGTTTGCCTACGAGCTCCATGGTTGCGATGGCTATGTCTTCGGCTGCGTGGGGGCGGCGTAGTACTTCGCCGTTGATGAGCAGTGCCTTGAGCGACTCAGGATGATCGTGGAGATGACGCAACGTCACGATGAGCTCTCGTGCGGTGGTGACATGCATGCTGGCGCCCATGCCGGTGAGCATGGTGGTGTTGGCCTTTTCCTGGCCATAGGACTTGCCCAGCAGGATCATCGGCAGGTGTGCGCACAGGCATTCGGTGACGGTGAGTCCGCCCGATTTGAGAATTGCCAGGTCGCAGCCGTGCATGAGGGCCGCCATGTCGTCGACATAGTCCAGCACCGTGACATTTTCGAGCTTCATGGCATCGAAGAGTGTCTTGAGGCGGGCGGCGTATTCCTTATCCCTGCCCGGCAAAAAGACAAAGTGCATGTCTTCGAAGCTGCGTAGGAAGGGGAGGGTGCGGTCCATCTCTGCGCGAAAGCGAACGTACGGTTGAGGCAAGCTGGCACCGGCCATTACCAGCACGACGGTCTTGTCGGTGGGGAGGTTGAACTTAGCTAGCTCTTCTTCGCGATCATAATCCGTGTCGAATCCGGCGCGAATAGGAATGCCGGTAATGCGAATCTTTGTTTCGAGCACCTTGCGCGGACGCAGCGTTTCGGCCATAAATTCGTTGGCAACACAGAATAAATCGGTGTCCTTGTGGGGCCACCATCCCTCGACTTCGTAGTCGGTCGGTACGCAGATGACCGGATAATCGATACCCGTAATTACGCGGGCGCCCACGGCAACATTGGCTGCTGTGATGTGCGTTGCAACCACGGCTATGGGCCTGCGGCTACGAATATATTCGTTGAAGGCGGGGAACATAATTCGCGACCATGCCGTTCCGCCACCCCAGAGAAGATGTCCCGTAAGCGTATATCGCCAGGTCAGGTCGTAAATGGGGCGCGTGGCTCCCGTAAAAGAAGCCGCGGTCTTATTGCCGTCGAATTTAATACGTCCAAAATCAAGGATATCGAGCACTTCAATCTCAATATCCTCGGGGATGCCATTGGTGCCGCGGATGAGGTCGAATGCCTGCGCAATCGCATTTGCGGCGGCCTTGTGGCCCGAGCCAACGGAGGCGTGCACGATGGTCACGAGAGGTTTTTGCTGAGCCAGGAGCGTGGTTTGCTCCGATTGGGGAGTGCTGTGCGTGAGCAGGGGAGCGTCGTCACTCGTCTGCGCCTGGTCCATCGATAACTCCCCTTCAGCTTTGTAATACGGATTTATCATTGTAGTGCATGAGTGTCACGTTCACGTAAATTTGGGTATGAGCGCAAAGAACGACAACGTTTCGACGAAAGGACGCTTCATGACTACCGATAAGCCGATCGATGTTGCGATTATCGGTGGCGGCCCCGCGGGCTATGCTGCCGCCATTTATGCTGCGCGTGCTAACCTGACGACGACCGTGATTGAGCAGGGCATGTCGGGAGGGCAGATCGCCACAACCAATGAGGTCGAGAACTATCCGGGTATCTCGCTCCTGAGTGGCGCCGAACTCGGCGAGCGTTTTCAGCAGCATGCAGAGGGCCTGGGAGCACAGGTTGCATGGAGCATGGTTACGGGTGTCGATTACGATGCCGATGCAGCGTTGTTTACGGTGCATCACGATATGGGCGATACGCTGGCCCCGAGCGTTATCGCTTGCATGGGTGCCACGCCGCGTCCGGCAGGTTTCGCAGGCGAGGATACGTATCGCGGTCGTGGCGTTTCATATTGCGCAACATGTGACGGCATGTTTTTCCGCGGCAAGCAGGTTTTTGTAATCGGTGGTGGCAATTCGGCATGCGAAGAGGCTCTGTTCCTGTCCGACATTGCCAACAGTGTGACCATCGTGCTGCGCCGCGACCAGTTCCGTGCGCCCGATGGTGTTGTTCAGAAAGTACTCGCAAAGGACAATATTACAGTTAGGTACCAAACTAGTATTGTGGAGCTATCGGGCGAAGCCATGCCAACGACGATTACCTTTAAGGACAATGCATCCGGCGAGACTCATACCGAGTCATTTGAGCCCGGCTCGTTTGGCATCTTTGTTTTTACCGGAACGCAGCCCCATACCGAGCTTGTTGAGCATCTAGTCGATCTGGCGCCTGATGGCGGCATTCTGACTGATGAATCCATGGCGACCCGCACGCCAGGTCTATTTGCCGCTGGCGATATCCGTTCCAAACGTTTACGCCAGGTTGTGACCGCTGTTTCGGACGGAGCCATAGCGGCAACGAGCGCATACGCGTTTCTCCGTGGATAAGTACGATAATATATCTTATGTAAGGTTGTTATATTTAATCATTTAATAGATTTCTAATTATCTCTTTAGATGTTCTTATATGCCGGTATAGCCCGTTATTCCGGGCTTTTCCGGCACTTTTCATATCGGAAGAACCTCACAAATCTTTTTATTACCCCTCATGTTTTCGCTCTCAAAAGTAGTAAAAGCAGTAGTAAATTCTGCGTACTACTTATGCCGCCTTGGTTTCCTCGGCGCTTGGCGGCAAGGGTCGGGGCCTGGGGCTTGCTCAATTCTTCTTTTATGGCCTTAATCCAATCCGTCAGGCCGGCGATTTTCTTCCGAATATCCCGCAGAATGTTGTTGGCCTTTTTTATCCAGCGGTTCAGATCGCCCTTGTCGGTGGGGATGCCCTTGGCCTCCATCTGGCGGACGGCCACGCCCTCATGGACGGTGGGCAGCAGGTCAAGGCCCTGACGCTCATAGGAGCGGTGGTCGATGCGGCAGGTCAGCCCCTTTTCCTCAAACTTGGCGTTCACCATAGCGGCCCACGCCTCCCGCCAATGTTCCAGTGTTTCCGGGCTTCCCCAGTCGGTAGTGGGAACAGCGTCAAAGAGGGGCTTGCCGTCCTCTCCCATAATGCGGTTCCCGTCCTCGTCCAGACGGTAGCGGCGGCGCTGCTTGCACCCCCATTTGCCGTCTGGCTCAATGGGCCGGATGGGGCAGAGAACATGAAAGTGTGGGTTAGGAATACCGCCGTCCTCCTTGTCCGGCTGGTGGATGGCAAAGTCGGCAATCATGCCCCGGCCCACAAGCTGCTCCGAAACAAATTGCCTTGCAAGAGCGATGTTTTCCTCCAATGAAAACTCGTTCTGCAAGGCAATGTCAAAGCTATATGCAAGCTGGGCTTTCTTGCCGCGCTCGGCCTTCTCCACGGCGTTCCAGAGGGTGGCGCGGTCTTGGTACTGGTTGGGGGCCTGGGGCGGCAGGAGAATGTCTGTGCAGACCACGCCGCCCTTGTGGGTGTAGTCGCTGACCTCGCCATAGTATTCGCTATACAATTTCTCCCCGGCTCGGTAGGCGGCGGACGTGACAACAGACTGTCCCGCGCTCCGTTTGACCTGGGTAACGTGGAGATGGAACAGGGCCAATTATCCGCTTTCCTGCTGGTCAGTGGCTTGGCTCACCAGGGCGGCAACTTCCGGCAGGGAAAAGACCTTTTCCATCAAAAGAAAAAAGGCCCTTTCGCTCATGCCGCGCACCTCCGGGGCGATACTCTCCACCGCTCCGCCACGGGTGATAAGTCGGTGGTTTCGCTTCTTCCTTTCGCCTTGGGTGTAGTAGCGGATGCGGTTCTCATACCGCTGGCCTCTGTGCTGGTACTGCTCCAACTTAGCGGTGGCCTCAGCATACTCTTTCTCTAATTCTTCGCGTGACTTGTCCATCGTGTTTGACCTCCTTCTTGGCAAAACAAAAGACCGTCTACCTGCTGTGTCGGGTAAACGGTCAAGGGTAACGGTATTCGGTTTTAGCCTCGCTGGAAAGGTGCAGACGCAGAGCGGATGTACCTTTCCAGCGAGGGCGCAGGGATAGCCGCAAAGCGGTACAAGGGGCGCAGCCCCTTGTACGGAGCGGAGCGACGCAAACGGCCCGGACTTTCGGAAGTCCGGGCCGTAGCCTCGCAGAGCGCACGATACATGGTCGCAGACCATGTATAGAAGTGCGCCCTTTGTTCCAAAGGGATTTTATAAGTCCATCATTGATGGGAGAATTTTGTTGAACATATGGCGCACCTTATCAATCCGGGTGTTTGGGCGGCGTGGCTGAAAAACTGGTTCGCCGCTGGCGATTTGATACCCCTTCAATTCTGTTAAACAAACGCTTCTCCCGTTTGTATAACAGGTGAGGTCATTGCGGTACTCTTGCACACAGCGGGCAGGGATTTCGCCAGTAAAAATCACCTCGCTGTTTTTAACCTGGGTCGTTTCAATACTCGCGCAATATTTTGGTGCGTCATGATAAGCTCTGGAGAGATATTCCTGCGGCGCATAGAGTGTAAAAGAAAGATATGGTTCCAATAGCTGCGTCCCCGCCTTTTTCAACACCTGCATCGTCCTTCGTTTCGAAGGCATATCTGATGAGCTACCTCAAGTTCAATGGGTTTCATAGCTAACCGAGGTATAAGACGGGCGGGATAAGGGGCCATTGCCCCCTTATCCCGCCCGTGCGTTTGTCAAGTTGTACATTATCGGCCCGAAGCCACGCCCATGCCGTAGCCGATAATGAGGCCGTGCATCTCGGCATAGTATGAATCTAGCCCGTTACAGGGCATGATGATGGTCTTTGACCCGGGCCAGTGTTCCGCAATGCGGCTGGCGAGTGTCTGGGCGCCCGCCTCATTCTCGACATGGTCGATAACGACCTCGCCACCAGTAAAGCCTTCGGCCTCCATGGTGTCGATGATCTTGTTTAGCATCTTCTTTTCGCCACGCGTGTGCCCGACGAGTTCGATTTTACCGGCCTCACTCGCCGTGCCCAAAATGCGAATATTAAGCTTGTTGGCAATGACGCCGGCTGCCTTAGGGATACGTCCGGCTTTGGCGAGGTTTTCGTAATTGCACAAGCTGAAGAGGATTTTGCTGTTCTGCTCAAGGCTATCAAAGTATGCGCAAGCGTCTTCGAATGAGACATTCGGATTGCTTGCAAGATAGCGGTCGAACAGCAAGAAAATGAGGTCCATTTTGCCGCCAGCTGCGCGTGAATTGACTAGATGAATCTGTCGGTCGGGCTCCTCGGCAAGAACCATATCGCGAGCCGTGGCTGCCGCGTTGTAGCTGCCCGACACGCCCTCAGAGATCGGCATGCAGATGGTCTTGTCTGCCAATTTGAAGAGTTCGGCCCACTCCCCTACGCTGGGACAAGCGCTCGAAGAAGCGTTCGTCTCCGCCTGAACAGCGCAGTTGAGCTCATGTACATCGAGCGAAAGGTCATCGACGAATTCACGCTCCCCCACTCGAATTTTGAGGGGCGCAAATGCAAAGGTGGTATGGGGCGCGGTCGGTTGCCAATCGCGGAGGTTACAGCTTGAATCGGAGATAAGTGCCCAGCTCATAGAGGGTCCTTTCTAATTGTTCCCATACAATTATAGCCTTATTGCTGACCGATTGGGCCGCTATCTAGTATTCAAAACTAGATAGCGGCCTGCACTAAAGGCAAAAGAATGGACCCCATGACTCAAAGTCACGAGGTCCATATCCGTTTGCTTTATCTGAATACTTAGTAGCGAACGAAGATATAGTTGTTGTTCATGCCGGCGGCAACGGAGCTGATGATGACGCCCGTTTTGTAGTCAGAAGCATGGATCATCTGACCATTACCGATATAGATGCCGGTATGGTAGGAGTTAACCACAACATCGCCGGGTTGCGGATCGGACACACGGGTCCAACCCATGAAGTCGACCGTGGTGCCCAGACGGCAGTAGCGTCCCGTGAGGCAATAGCTTACAAAACCGGAGCAGTCAAAGCTGTTCGGCCCAATGCCACCCCAAGAGTAAGCGTATCCGAGTTTGCTATAGGCACGCGAAACAACGGAACCGCCGTCAACGGACTGGCTCGGTGCGGAAGGCGTCGGAGCCGGAGCCGGAGCGGGCGTCGGGGGCTGCGGAGCGGGCGCGGGCGTGTTTCCGCCGTCGTTGGTCGTACCGCCACCCTTGTTGGTGTTCTCGGTCGTACCGGCGGTGTCGTTACTCACCGTGGCCTTTTCGGCGGTGCTGGCGTTTATACCAGCCTGCAGCGCGGCGTTGGCCTCGGCCTCGGCAGCAAGCTCGGCCTGCAGCTGTGAATCCAGGGAGTCCACGACGCTCTGGGCCTCAGCCTGCTGGGCATTGAGCTCGTCGACCTTCTTTTGCGTCGCGGCGACGTTTTTCTCCTGCTCGGCCTGCTTATCGGTGAGCTGCTGCTTAAGGTCCTTGACCTCCTGAATGGTTTGGGCCTGCTTGTCGGACACCTTGCCGTAGTAGAAGAGACGGTTGAGCATATCGCTCAGGTCATCGACGCCCGTCAAAACCTGAAGCAGGCTCAGACCGCCGGTTTTGTACTCGCCGGCGACATAGGTCGAGAGCTTGGCCTGGCCTTCGACGATCTCCTGCTGCTTTTGCGTGATCTCGCCTGCAGTCTGATCAAGCTCCTGCGTCTGTGCGGAGAGTTCATCGTGAATTTGCTGGGTTTGCGTGCCGATCTGCTCGAGCTTGGTACGGGCAGCGGCAAGGTCGGATGCGGTATCGGCGTAGGCCGGAGCCACGAGGCCCAGGCCCAAAACACAAGCGAGGGTTGCCGTAGCAGCGCAGCGTGCCATGTTTCTGTGCGTGTTTGCTGTGCGCATGGAGCTTCCTTTCCGGTATCTAAGGGTAGCGGCTAGTCCACCGTTACCAGGCTAAAGAGCTCAACGTCCTCGTTAGAAGGCGTGAGCTTCTTGCGCGGGTTGAGAAACGCAAGCTCAAGGATACAACCGTAGCCCACAAGCTTTGCGCCCATATCTCGCACCAGTTTACCTGTTGCCTCGACGGTTCCGCCCGTCGCGACCAAGTCATCCAGAATCAACACGGTATCTTTAGAGCTGATAGCGTCGGCATGGATCTCAATTGAATCGGTGCCGTACTCGAGCTCGTAGCTCTGGCTTACGGTCTCGCGCGGCAGCTTGCCCGGTTTACGTGCGGGAACAAAGCCGGCGCCAAGGGCTACAGCCACCGGTACGCCAACCATAAAGCCGCGAGCCTCGGGACCCACGACCTTGGTGATTCCCATGCCGGCAAAGTGCTCGGCGAGGGAATCGGTCATGGCTTTGAGCGCCTCGGGATTGCCAAAGAGCGGCGTGATGTCTTTAAAGATGACTCCGGGCTCGGGATAGTCGGGGATGTCGACGATTTGAGATTCGAAGTCGTACATTGCATGACCTTTCAATGGGTTGCCGGATAAGCGGCAGCGGTTATTTGCCCGCCGTGGCGGTGCCGGAGTGCGAAGGGGCGACGACCTTGAGCGGCTTTACGAGAGAATCCTCGTGCGAAGCCGGCGTGGCTATCTCTTCGTTTTTGGCTTTGGTGGACTCGGAGCGAGTGATTTCCTCATCGAGTGCATCGATGTCGGCGTCCTCGACCACGGCATTGAGAGACTCAAAAACGCGGTTCTTGAGCAGCGCAGTGTGCACACCTTCGGTCAGGTCGTGAAGCTTCTTAAACGCACGTTCGAGCTTGGCGTCGCGCTCGTCATCGGAGGTATCCATTCCGAGCATGCTCACGAGCACCTGCTCAAACATCGAAGACTCGCGGTTGGCGGAAGACACGTACTGACGCAGGTTGCGGGGCTCGATATGGAAGCGTGACAGCTCGGAGCAGTAGCGGATGATTGGAAAATCGCGACCATCGACGAGCTCACGATTCTGCGGACTCTTGATGATGCGAATGAGGTCGTTCTCGGCGAGCGAGCGGATAAACGAAATCTCGACGCCCAGCATATCGGGAATGGTCTCAATGGGATGCAGCTTTTGCTTAGTCTCCTTGGGCTCCGTCTTGAGCGGAACATCGGACAGCAAGCCCACCTCGTAAGCGAGCGTTGACAGGTCCGTGGCGTTTTCCAAGCGCTGCTTAATCACGTTGAGCGGCATGTAGCGGGTCTTCTGCAAATGCAGGATGACCTCCAGGCGATCAACGTCCTCCTTAGAGTATTGACGGTATCCCTTGGGCGTACGATGAGGGGTGATGAGCCCCTCATCTTCTAGAAATCTAATTTTTGAGTTCGAAAGATCGGGGTATGCGCCTCGAAGTAGGTTGACGACTTGGCCGATACTCAGATAGTTGCGTTCGGCCATGCCCTACTCACCGGTTTCGATGCGCTCCGGCGTGCTCTCGTGGTAGATGAGCGTAAACGTACCGATCTGGACGGAAGAACCGTCGTGCAGCGGGGCTGCATTGACGATGGCACCGTCGACCCAGGTGCCATTGAGCGAGCCCAAGTCCTCGATGCGAGCGCCGAGGCCCTCGCGGATAATGCGCGCGTGGCTGCGCGATACGGTCATGTCATTGAGGAAGATGCCGTTCGCAGGATCGCGGCCGATGGTGGTCACGTCGTCCTCGAGCTCAAAGGCGGCACCAGTCTGCGGACCCTTGACGATGGACAGAACGGGGGCGGTGATGCGCACGTTGGCCATGAGGTCGGGAACGGTGACGTCGCTTGAAGGCACGCGGAATACGCAGGTAGCGTCAGCAGTCTTATCATTCTGAGGCATATTGTTAACCATGTTGTCCATGACAACCCCTAACTTATCGCGGACGTGCCGCAAATAAAGAACCGTACGTAATCATACCCCAACGAATCAGTCTTCGATTTCGGGGTTCAGAAAGTCGATGTCCTCGTCCTCGGGATGCGCGAGAGCCTGTTTAATGGCCACTCCGCCCTTAATGGAATAGATGACAGCCGTGAGCATGGAGAAGATCACGCCGCCGTACACAAAGAAGATGCCGAGGGGCACCGAGCTTCCGTTGAGGCCCGGGAAGGCCGTAAGGGTTGAAGGTAAAAGATGCAGGCCGTCAATAACGGGGAACCCGAGCAGCATGAGCGAGAAGCCGGTCATGAGCAGTGCAGTGGCAATCTTTCCGGGAAAGACGACATCGATGGGGCGACGGTGATAATGACGAACGATAAGCGTGCCGATGCCCAGATAGATGTCGCGGCCAATAATGAGCACGCAGACCCAGATGGGCAGCTCTCCGCGGACCACCAGCCCAAGTACGCCGGTGAACAGCAGCGCACGGTCGCAGATGGGGTCCATGACCTTGCCGAGCCACGAGACCGTCTTGGTCATGCGGGCGATCTGACCGTCCATCCAGTCGGTAGAGGCGGCAACGGCGTAGATAACGATGGCGATGACGCGGTTGTTATCCGTCACAAACAGGTACAGAAATACCAGAGTGAGGATCAGGCGCGTAAAGGTGATGAAATTGGAGATCGTAAAGATCTTATTCGACGGGTAATCGGAAGTGCCGATAAGCTCCTTTTTGATCTTCTTTTTGATGCCCACAGGACTCCCCCGCTGGTTAACGACAAAACTTTCGCTACTATACCCGTTCCGGCGATGTCTATCCAGCGTAAGCATAGAGAGTCCAGACATGAGGAAGGCGCTTTTGGGCGGCGGTGGATTTCACATTCGTGTACATCAGCCTCCAAACATGCCGAAAAATGTCGGTTTTGGAGGGTGATGTACACGTTTTGATTCGGTGATTACATCGATCGGGAAAGTTGTTGCCTTAAGCAAATTAATCATGATGTGCGGGTCGAGAAGGGTTGGCGCCAAAAGAACCCAACGGCCGTTATGGCTTCGTTAGAAACGCGCCCCACCATGGATGGTGAACCCGAAAGGTAAGGCGCGCGGGCACGGTGACTCGGCCCGCGCTCCCGGAAGAGAAAGGATAAACCCATGGGTTACATGCTCGAGACGCGTGGGCTCACCAAGCGCTTCGGCCGCGGCGACCAGGCGCAGGACGCCGTGGCCGACGTGAGCCTTCATATCCGCGAGGGCGAGGTGTACGGGCTGCTCGGTCCCAACGGCGCCGGCAAGTCGACAACGCTCAAGATGATCTGCGGGATGCTGCGGCCGACGGCCGGGGAGATCCTCTTTGCCGGGCACGCCTGGCGCCGCGAGGACCTCTACGCAATCGGCAGCCTCATCGAGGAGGCGCCGCTCTACCCCAACCTCACCGCGCGCGAGAACCTGCGCGTGCGCACCACGCTGCTGGGCCTTCCCGAGAGCCGCATAGATGAGGTGCTCGCCGCCGTGGACCTCGCGGACACCGGGAAGAAGCGCGCCGGGCGCTTCTCGATGGGCATGCGGCAGCGCCTGGGGCTCGCACTGGCGCTGATCGCCCGGCCACGCCTGCTCGTGCTCGACGAGCCCACCAACGGCCTCGACCCCATCGGCATCGAGGAGCTGCGCGACCAGATCCGCGGCTTCGCGGCGGCGGGTACGACGGTGATCGTCTCGAGCCACATCCTCTCAGAGGTGCAGCAGATGGCGGACACCATCGGCATCATCTGCGGGGGGCGCCTCGCCTACGAGGATGCGCTTCGTCCCGGGCAGGACCTCGAGGAACTCTTCATGAGCTTCTGCCGGGAAGGGCGACGAGCGCGCGGGGAGGTGGCGGCATGACGGGCGAGAAAGGCGGCCTGCTCGCGGGCCTGCGCGCCGAGGCCCTGAAGTCGCGCCACGCGGCACCGGTTCGCCTGGCCGTGCTCATGGCGCTGCCGATGCCGCTGCTCGGCGCGATGCCCTACCGGGGCGTGCAGATCTTCAGCGCGTGGAACTACTGGTACGCGCTCTTCCTGCCCGTGTCTCTATCGCTCGTGGTGGCGTGCGTCGCGCGGGCGGACGCTCGCACGCGGATGCGGGGGCTTTTGGGCCTGGGCTTCCCGCTCGGGCGCGCCTGGTGGGCCAAGGCGCTCTGGTGCCTCGCGCTCTGCACGCTCTCGAACCTCGTGGTCTTCGGCATCTACCTCGCGGGATCGGCGTTCTCCTCGCAGGGCCTCACGGCCGCGGGCACGCTCACGATGCTCCTCTGCGCGCTCGCCAACACGGTGACCGCGGCGTGGATGATCCCCGCAGGGCTCTTCCTCACGGCGCGGCTCGGCATGCTCGCGGGCATCTTCTGCCCGCTCGCCGCGCAACTCGTGGGTGGGGTCGCCTGGTCGTTGGTGCCGCTGCCGCAGCTCTTTCCGCCGTCGGCGAGCATGGTCATCCCCACGAGCTTCATCCCCGTGCTGCCGAGCGGCGAGCCACTCGCGGCGGACATGGCGCTCGGCGGGGCGCTCGCGGCGGATGGCATACTCATGCTGGCGGGCCTTGCGGTCTGCGCGCTCGCGTTCGCCGCGCTCACGGCGGCGGGCGCGGCCTGGTTCGCGCGCTCCGAGGAGAGGTGATGGCCATGACACGACTCTCCGACCCGACGCCGCACATGACTCTCTCGCGGGCCCTGCTCTCCGAGGCCCTGCGCCTGGCGCGCTCCCCGCTCTCGGCGGTGCACCTCGTCTGCGGCCTGGCAGCCGGTCTTGCCTGCGGCGAGTACTTCTCCGTAGCCCGATGGGACCCGGCGCTGGGCGCGGACGCCTACGTCCAGTTCCTCGGCGCCCTCATGCCGCTCATGTCCGCCATCGTCTGCGGGCTCGCCGTGGACGAGGAGCGCGCTGCCGGGCGCCTCGCCAACCTCACGGCGGTCCCCTCGCGCTGGCGCGCCGTCGCGGCGAAGCTGTTCGCCCTTGCGGCGTTCGGCGCCGCCGCGCTGGCCGTGGCGCTCGGCGTGTTCGGGGCCGTGCTCGCCGTCGCCGGGCGCCTGCCGCTCGGGCCCGCTCCGCTTGCGGCCGCATGGGCGGGCATCGTGCTGGGCAGCCTGCCCCTCTACGCGCTGGGGCTCGGCGTGGCCCTGCGCCTCGGCCGCAACGCCGCCATCGGCGCCGGCGCTGCGGGGGTGCTCCTCGCGTTCTTCTCGGTGGGCGGACTTGCGCACGGCCTCATGACCGGCGAGCTCACCGGTGCCCTGGCGACGCCCCTGAGCTGGGTGCCGCTCGCCTGGCCCGCGCGCCTGGGGTCGCTCGGGGTGGAGGCCATCATCGACGCCGCACGCGCGGCGGGCCCTCTCCTCACGACTGCGCTCGCTGGCATCGTGCTCACCCTGGCAGCCGACACCGTCCTTCTCGCCTGGTTCTGCCGCTTCGAGGACGGGAGGGCAGATGCGTAGGAGGCCGCTCGCCGCCGTGCTCGTCCCCCTCTCCGCAGCGTTTGTCCTGGGCGGGAATGCCCTGCTCGACGCCGGCTGGGGTTCGGCGCTGCGCTCGATCGCCGACTGCGTGCTGCCCAACCCTGAGATCGTCATGTTGGCGCCCGCGGCTGCGCGCAGGGCTCTGGACCGCTGAGCGCGGCGCTAGTACAATTCCGACGAGAGTTTCAGGAGGTCTAACATGGCGAGGATACTGGCAGTGGATGATGAACGGGCGATCCTCGACGCGCTCGCGCGCGTCCTCGGCCGCGACGGCCATGAGGTCGTCAGGACAGCGGACCCGACGGCGGTCCCGGGGATGGACCTCTCGCGCTTCGACCTCGTGCTCTGCGACGTCATGATGCCGGGGCTCGACGGCTTCGAGCTCGTGCGGCAGATCCGCCCAGACTTCGACGGGCCCATCGTCTTCCTGACCGCGCGCGTGGCCGAGGAGGACGCCGTGGCCGGCTACGGCCTGGGCGCCGACGACTACGTCCGCAAGCCCTTCGGGGCCGCGGAGCTGCGCGCCAAGGTCGCGGCCCATCTACGCCGTGAGCGCCGGCCGCGCTCGCACGCCCTCTCCTTCGGGGAGGTGCGGATCGACCTCGGGGCGCGCGGCCTCGCCGTGAGCGGCGAGGCCGTGCCGCTCACGCCCACCGAGTACGCCATCTGCGAGTACCTCGCCCGCCACCCCGGGCAGGTCATGAGCCGCGCGCAGATACGCGAGGCGGTGCTCGGCTGGGAGAGCGTCGCCGACGACGCGGCCATATCCATGCAGGTCAGCCGCGCCCGGAGGAAACTCTCCGAGGCCGGCGCCGATCCGATCGCGACCGTCTGGGGGATGGGGTACAAGTGGCAGCTCTGAGGATCGGGGCGCGAGGTCGCGGCGGCATGCCGCTCTCCTTCGTCATCGCGCGCTACTTCGCCTACGCGTTCGCGGCGGTCGCCACGGCGTGGCTCGCCTCGTTCATGGTGCTCTCCGTGGCGATCAACGCGGGCGTCGTCTACGAGGCAAGCTGGGGGCCGGCCAATGCGCGCGAGGTCGCGGAGGGCCTGGCACGCGACGGCGTCTGCGGGCAGCAGGACGTGCCGACGGCCTACCGCTACCTCATCCTGAACAAGGACGGATACGTTCTGATGACAGACCTCGAGGGCACGCGGCTCGAGGACGCGACGGAAATGGCCCGTACGGCACTCGCCGCGGATCCGGGCACAGTGGAGATCGAGGGCGGGGGTTCGGGCCTCACCTACGCCGCGTTCCCGCTCAAGGGCGGCGGTGCCTGCGCACTCGTCAGCGAGTACCTGCCGCAGTGGGTCTCGCGCGACCTCGCCGGCCTGCTTCCCAACCCGCAGAACCTCATGCTCGTCGGCGCCACGGCGGGAAGCGCGCTCGCGCTTGCGCTCGTGGCGCGCCGCGCGAGCCGCGTGATCTCGCGCAAGATGGCGCCGCTTGCGGAGGCGGCGGGGCGCGTCGGCGCGGGGGAGCTCGACTTCGCGGTCGGCAGTACTAACGTGCGCGAGGTGAACGACGTCCTCGCCGCGATGGACGCCATGCGGGCCTCCCTCGCCGAGTCGCTCGAGGCCCGCTGGGCCGCGGAGCGGGGGCAGCGCGAGCAGATGGCGTCGCTTGCCCACGATCTCAAGACGCCGCTCACCGTGCTGCGCGCCAACGCCGACTTCGTGGCGGAGGAGCTGGAAGACGAGAATGACAGCGACCTCTCGGCCGCCGCGCGCGACATAGCCGGCGGTGTCGAAAGGCTCGACGGCTACGTGCGCCTGCTCATCGAGGCCTCGCGCGGGTCCGGCGGGGCGGAGAGGGCCCCCATGCGGCCGGCCGAGCTCTGCGAGCAGGTTCTCGCCGAGGCCGCTCAGATCGCCCGGGCACGAGGCGTGACGCTCGACGCGGCCACGGGCCCCGCTGTCGCGGGCGCGCCCGAGGCCCCGCTCGACCGAACCGCCCTGGCGCGAGCCGCCGCGAACCTCGTGGCCAACGCCGCCGAGCACGCACGCTCGCGCGTGGCTGTCTCCTGCGACGTCGCGGGAGGGCGCCTCGTCATCGAGGTCGCCGACGACGGACCGGGCTTTTCTCCCGCCGCCCTCGAACGCGGCTGCGAGCGCCTCTTCACAGACGACTCCTCCCGCTCCTCGCGTGACGGGGGCCGCCACTACGGGCTCGGCCTCCACGTCGCCTCCGAGGCCGCGAGCGCCCACGGGGGCTCCGTCTCGCTCGCCAACGGCCCCTCGGGCGGCGCGGTGGCCACCATCGCGGTCCCCCTGTGCGGGATCTGACGACTTCCTCGATGTATACCCCGACTGCGATATGTCGCTCGCCGAGGCCGCGACGAGATGGTGTTGCGTCTGCCCCGTTTGGTGCTTCTAGCTCAAATTTGATCTGATGTAAGGCCCGTGCAATTCTGCATGGGCCTTTCTTTTAGTAATTGCTCGACCGATTCGTGGCTTGAAACACAAATTATCAAGTTAAGGAGACATGGGGTCATACAGCGGCTTTCAGAGCGCCTGCCGCACTCCCCTGTCATTACCTTTGCGGCGCCCTCGTATAGAGCCCATCCTGCTTGGCGTTTCGTTGCAACAGCCCACTTGTCCACCGATCAAGTTAACTACTGGAATAAATACAGCGACACGCTTGTTCGTTTCAGTTGCTATATCTATGTAAATCGCCGCGATAAATGCGGCCCGTTCTCGGTTGTATACCAGCTACGCGTATGTAGATTCATATCGCGTTAATAAATCGGCTCAAGTGCGTGCAAAACGCGCAGGTAGCCGCAAAAGGCGATTATCGCGTAGGTAGATTTTTGGCACCCTGTTGCTTAAACAAAATTAAGCAATTGCTTAAAACAAAAAAGGTCAGGCACAAGGTGCCTGACCTGCAAACTTCTGGTCGGGACGACTGGATTCGAACCAGCGACCCCTTGACCCCCAGTCAAGTGCGCTACCAAGCTGCGCCACGTCCCGAAGCTATTGTTTGTTGCTCTGCTCTCGCTCGCAACAGGGAGTATATTAACCCGAAACTTTAGACTTGTGCAAGAACTTTTTTACAAATTTTGAAGCAAGTCCAAAATTGTATCTGCGAGCTGGGGTTTTGTTAGAACGGGAAGTTCTTGCGTACCCGTTGTGCTCACAATCCAGGCCTTGTTGGTATCGGTTCCAAAGCCCGAATCGGCGCGTGAGACATCGTTGGCGATAATGGCATCGCAACCCTTGCGGTCGAGCTTTCGCTGTGCGTACTCCAGGACGTTATCGGTCTCGGCCGCAAAGCCGATCACGCACCGCTCCCCCTTCTGGCGCGAAAGCTCAGCCAAAATATCGACCGTCTCGACCAGTTTGATGCGATCCAAGCGCTCGTTGGCCTTTTTGAGCTTATGGTCCGCAGGGGATACGGGGGTGTAGTCGGCGACAGCGGCCGCACAAATGGCCACATCGGCCGTCTGAAAGGCGCTGAGCGCTGCCTTCAGCATTTCAGCGGCGGTCTGCACGCGCACGCACTCCACGCCGTGGGGAACGTCGAGCGATGTCGGTCCCAGCACGAGCGTGACGGCGGCACCGCGACGTGCGGCCTCCCCCGCCAGGGCGATACCCATCTTGCCCGAAGAACGGTTGCCAATAAAGCGCACGGGATCGATCGGCTCGTGCGTGGGGCCGGCGGTAATCACGATGCGCTTATCTGCCAGGTCCTGAGGCGCGGGGTTGAGCACCTCGCAGACAGCCTCGACGATGTCCTCGGGCTCGCTCATGCGTCCCGTGTCCACGTCGCCGCAGGCAAGGTAGCCGCTGCCGGGTCCCACCACATGGACACCGCGCTCGCGCAGCGTGGACATGTTGGCCTGTGTCGCCGGCGCCTTCCACATGCCGTTGTTCATAGCGGGTGCGATCACGATGGGTCGCGGCGTCGCAAGTAGCGTGGTGGAGATGAGGTCGTCGGCGATGCCGTTGGCCATCTTGGCGATGATATTGGCCGTCGCGGGCGCCACGACCACCAGATCGGGCTCTTGCGCCAGCGAAATGTGGTGGATGGGGTCGGAGGGGTCGTCGAACAGGCCTACGGCGACGGGCTCGTTGGTGAGCGCACGGAAGGTGAGCGGGCCGACAAACTCGGTGGCATGCTCGCTCATAACGACCTTGACGCGCGCGCCGCGCTTTTGGAGCTGGCGCACGATATTGCACGACTTATAGGCGGCGATCCCGCCGGTAATGCCCAGCAGGATCGTTTTTCCCTCAAGTTGCATTGAATTGTTGGATGCCGCCGTCATCGCTAGGCTTCCTTGCTCGGGAGTACCAGGAGGCGGTGGCAGTACGGGCAGTGCGTAATCTCGCTGCCGTCGTGGTTGAGGTCGCTCATGGACGATGCCTGCAGCGCGGTGTGGCAGACCGTGGGGATGTTGCCCTTGATGGTCTCGACGGCCAGGCCGCGGAACTGCTTGAGCAGACGCTCGTAGTCGGTGAGCACGTCGGCCGGCAGCGTGGCGGCCAGCGCGGTGCGCTCCTTAGTGGCGGCTTCGATCTGAGCCTGCAGGTCGGCAGCCTTGGCGCGGGCGGCCTTGGTATCGGCCTTCACGCCCTCTTCGAACTTGGCGATGATTGCCTGCGCGCGGGTCTCGCGGTCGAGCGCCTCTTTGTGGGCGACAACGACGTCCTTGCGGGTGTGCTCAATCTTGTCCAGACGCTTGGCCAGGGTGGCGAGCTCGTTCTCCAGGTCCTGAACCTCGCGATAGTCAGAGCCGTCGACATGGCGCTTCTTGGCGGCCTCGATGGCGTTATTGGTCTGGATCTCGGTGGTGTTGAGATCGTCGAGCTCAATATCCAGGTCCTTGCGTTGGGCGTAGAGCCTGGTCATTTCGGCCTTGAGCTTAACGTAGGTCTTGCGCTTGGAAGCGAGCTCCTTGAGCTCCGGCATATTGGCAAGTTCGCTCTTGTTGCGGGCGAGCTCCAAATCGATCTGTTGCAGCTTGAGTAGCGTAGCGCCGGCGCTCATAAGTTCTCTCCTTTTGTCACAGTCCACCATTGGCAAGGGTTCATTATTTTAATCGCATGACGGGGGTCGGCCCCGGCGTCAACTGCAGAGTTCATCAATATATCAACGAACGGCTCCTCGGAGCGGTCGTGGCCGAGCAAGATCACCGGCAGCCCGCGCAAGGCAAGGTCTTGCGCCACGTGGTAGCCCGCCTCGCCCGTCACGACAACATCTGCGCCCGCGGCGATGGCGAGCTCTCCGAAGTCGCCCAGGGAGCCGCCCAAAATGGCGACGGTGCGGCACGGGCGATCAGCTTTGCCCCACACACGCGGGTCGCTGCCAAAGGCCGTGGCAGCACGGGTGGCAAGATCGCGCAGCGTGCACGGGTCGTTGAGCGTTGCAAGTGCGCCCAGGCCGGTGGCCTCGGGGTCGTCCACGTGCTCCAGTGAGCTCACGGGTGCGGCACCCAGCAGCTTGCTCAGGCAGACACGGGCTTCGTGCGAGCGGTCCAGGTTGGTGTGGAGCGAGATAATGCTCACCCCGCAGCGGGCAGCCTCGTAGAGGGCCGCACTGCACTGGGGTCGTGTGGCATCCGCCGGACAAAAGGCCTCGGGTGCCTTGATGTATATGGGATGATGCGTCAGCAGCACGTTGGCGCTTGCTTCTTGGGCGCGGCGAACATTAGCCTCAGTCGCATCGAGTGCGCAGGCAACGCCGGTGATCTCCGCGGCCGGATCGCCAACGGAGAGTCCTACGTGGTCCCAGGGCTCGGTGTCCGTCTTGGGATAGCGTGCCAGCAGCGCGCGCTCAAGCTCGGCGACGATCATGCGGCGCCTACGATCGAGAGCAGCGTCTGGGCAAACTCGTCCAGATCGTCCGGATTCACGCGGTCGTCAAAGGAAATGCGTAGTGCGCCCAATGCCTGCTCGCGACCGATGCCCATTGCGCTTAAAACATGGCTCGGGTCCATGCTGCCACTCGAGCATGCCGAACCTGCAGACACCTCAAAGCTGGCGGCGTCGAGCTTGATGATGAGCTCCTCGGAGTCCATGCCGTCAATGTAGATCGATACCATGCCGGGCAGACGGTCGGCATGTGCGTAGTCGCCCATGGTGGCGTGAATGCGCGGATGGGCCGTAAGCGTGGCGTAGAGCTTGTCGGAAAGGGCTTGCAGCTTCTCGCGCTCCTCGGCCACATGGGGCGTCAGCGTGCGGGCGGCAGCGGCAAAGGCGAGCTGCGTGCGCAGGTCCTGCGTGCCGGCACGTCGTCCGGCTTCCTGTCCGCCGCCAAAGATTCGGGGGCGCAGCGGCGTGCGGTTCTTAAGGTAGAGCGCGCCGGATGCCACAGGGCCGCCGATCTTATGCGCGGCAACGGTCATGGCATCGACGCCCAGCTCAGTGACATCGAGCGGAATATGCAAGTAGCCCTGGATGGCATCGGTGTGGAACAGGGCGCCGGCAGCATGTGCAGCGGCGGCCAGCTCGCGGATGGGCTGCACCACGCCGGTCTCGTTGTTGGCAACCATGATGCTCACGAGCGCCACGTCGTCGCCGAGCAAGTCGCTCAGCGCGGCGGTCTCGATGTAGCCCGCGCGGCAGGGCTGCACCAGATCGACGGTAAAGCCGGCGGCGCGCAGCAGCGGCAGGTTGTCAAGGATCGAATCGTGCTCAATCGCCGACACGATCACGCGGTCGCGCTTGCGATCGCGCTGACGAGCACCCTCGGCAAGTCCGAGGAGCGCCAGCTGGTTTGCCTCGGTGCCGCCGTTGGTCAGGACGATCTCGGACGGGCGAACGCGTGCGCCAAAGCTACGGGCGATCTCGCGACGGGCAACTTCCAGGCGTGCGGCGGCCTTGCGGCCAAGCGAGTGCAGCGAGTTGGGGTTGACGCCCGCAAGCTCGCTGTCGTCGTACTCGCGCTGCGCAAGGAGCGCCTCGGCGCGCATGGGCGTCGAGGCGGCATAGTCAAGATTCACGGGTATGCGGTTTTGACCTGCGGTCATAAGGATTTATGCCTCCTGTGCAGCCTTGTTGCCCAGCTTCTGCAGCAGCGCAACCTCAGCGGCGGGATCTTCGGACTTAAAAACGGCGGAGCCGGCTACGAGCACGTTGGCGCCGGCCTTGACGACCTCGGCGATGTTCCTGGAAGAAATACCGCCATCGACCTCGACCAGGGGCGAAACGCCGTGGCGCTCGCACATGGCCTTGAGCTCGTGCAGTTTGGCAATGGTACCGGGGATAAAGCTCTGGCCGCCAAAGCCGGGGTTCACGCTCATCAGCAGCACCATATCGACGACGTCGATGATGCTCTCGAGTACGCACACGGGGGTGGCGGGGTTGAGCACCACGCCGGCCTTGACGCCGCGCTGCTGCAGATGGGTGAGCGTGCGGTGCAGGTGCGTGGAGGCCTCGTAGTGCACGGTGATTATATCGGCACCGGCATCGGCATACCAATCGACCGTCTCATCGGGGTTCGACACCATGAGGTGCGCGTCGACTGGTACATCGGTGGAGCGCTTGACGGCCTTGAGGATATCGACGCCAAAGGTGAGGTTGCCGGTAAAGTGACCGTCCATGACGTCAAAGTGCACGTAGTCGGCGCCGGCGATCTTGTCGAGCTCGCCCTTGAGGTTGGCCATATCGGCCGAAAGGACAGACGGAGCGATTTTAATGGAACCCATGGTAGAAGCCTTTCTGCACTAGTCGGTGAGTCCGTAGAACTCATGAGAAGGGACGCGGTCGGTGAGGATCTCGAGCGCCCTATCCAAAGTAACACCGTTGTAGAGCGTTTGCTCTACGGCAAAGGTGAGCGGAATGTCTACGCCCAGTGAACGGGCAAGCTCGCTGACGCTGCGGGCCGCGACGGCGCCCTCGACCACCATATGCGTGCGAGCCTGGTACTCGTCGAGCGACACACCATGGGCAAACTCGTAGCCAAAGGTGCGGTTGCGCGAATGCTCCGAGGTGCAGGTGGCGATGAGGTCGCCCATGCCGGCGAGTCCCATGCACGTTATGGCCTGCCCGCCACGGGCGTGCACCAGTCGGCTAATCTCGGCCAGGCCGCGCGTCATGATAAGAGCGAGCGTGTTGTCGCCCGCGCCGGTGCCGGCGGAGATGCCGCACACGATGGCGATGACGTTTTTCATGGCGCCGCAAACCTCGACGCCGGTCATATCCTGCGACAGGTAGATGCGGAAGGCCGTGGACAGCAGCAGGTCCTTAAAGGTCTCCCCTACCTGCGTATCTTCGCTGGCGATGACGGCAGCAGAAAGCCCGCCGCGGCAAATCTCCTCGGCATGGTTGGGGCCCGAGAGGGCTGCCACACGCCGCTCGTTGCCGATCTCGCTGGCAATGACCTCGCTCATGAGCAGGCCGGACTCGGGCTCAATGCCCTTGGTGAGGCAGAGCACCGGGGTGTCGGCAACGATGAAGGGCGCTGTCTGATGACATACGCTTCGCAGGTGTGTGGAGGGCACGGCAAAGATGACGGCTTCGGCGCCCTTGAGCGCCTGCGCCAGGTCTGTCGTGGCGACGACATTGCGGGGCAGCTCATATCCCACAAGATACCGGGGGTTACGGTGCTCGCCGTTAATGCCGGCGGCCGTCTGCTCGCTATGGGCCCACATGGTCAAGCGCTCGGCTCTCGCGGCGGCAAGGCCGGCGACGGCAGTTCCCCAGGAGCCGGAGCCAATCAGCGCAACATTCATGACTCTCTCCTACTTATCGTCGGGCTCGGTGACGCGCTTGGTAAACGAGAGCTTGGACTCCTTACCCGTCATGAGCTTTTTGATGTTCGCGCGATGGGCCCACACCACGGTGATGCCAATCATCGCCATGCAAAACTTGAGGCCCAAGCTGCTGTACGGAAAGACCGCGCAGGCAGCGATGGGAAGACCGATGGCGGCGGCAAGTGAGCCCACCGACACGTACTTGGTGATGGCGACGGCTACGATAAACATGCCCAGCAGCGACAGGCCAATGGGCCAGTACCAGGCAAGGATCACGCCCAGACCAACGGCGATACCCTTGCCGCCATGGAAGTTGAGGTAGGGCGAGAAGATATGGCCCCATACAGCTGCCAGGCAGATGACGCCGAGCATCCAGTCGCCGGGGGCTCCAGGCGCCATGATGCTTACGGGGAAGCCATAGCCCAAGTCGGCAATGAGCGGACGCGCGATAAGGACGCAGATGGCGCCCTTAAGGCAGTCGAGCAACAACGTGAGCGCGGCCACCTTAGGGCCGGCCACGCGCAGCGCATTGGTTGTGCCGATGTTGCCGGAACCCGCCTTGCGAATGTCGGTGTGGTTGAACACGCGGCCCAGGATCAGGCCAAACGGAATCGCTCCGATAAAGAACGAGACCACGGCGCAGATGGCGGTCAGCAGAATCGGATTATGCATCCTTTTGTTCCTTCTTCCTAAAGAAGAGTCGAATGGGCGTGCCGGCAAAATCGAAGGTCGAGCGCATGCGGTTCTCCACGTAGCGCTGGTAGGTGTCGTTGACCAGATCGCTGTGGTTGACGAAGAACGTGAACGTCGGCGGATTGACGCCCGTCTGAGTCACGTAGTGCATGCGCAGGCGGCGCTTGCCGTCCACCACGGTGTGGCCGAACTCACGTAGGTCGGTGAGGAACGTGTTGAGGCGCGAGGTGCTGATCTTTTGCGAACGCGTCTTCTCGGCTGCGTCGACCATCGCCCAGATCTTCTCGACGCTGCGGCCAGTGAGGGCAGAGATGCGCAGGTACTGGGCCCAGGGAGCCATGACGCCCAGACGGCGGTCGATGGTCTCCATGCAGGCCTCGCGCTTGCGGTCGTCGTCGAGCAGGTCCCACTTGTTGAGCAGCACAACGATGGCACAGCCGCGCTCGATGGCAAGACCCATGACCTTCTGGTCCTGTTCGGTAACGCCCACGGAGGCGTCGACGACGAGCAGCGCCACGTCGGCGCGGTCGATGGCGCGCAGGCCGCGGACCATCGAGTAGTACTCGATATTCTCGTACACGGTGCTCTTCTTGCGGATGCCCGCGGTGTCAACCATGCGGTAGTGCTTGCCGTTGCGCTCCACGACGGTGTCGATGGCGTCGCGCGTGGTGCCGGCAATGTTGGACACGATAGAGCGATCGGCGCCCAGGATGCGGTTGAACAGCGACGACTTGCCGGCATTGGGGCGGCCGATGATGGCGACGTTCAGGGCGTCGGGGAACTCATCGGCGACCTCGTCCTCTTCCTCCGGAAGCAGGGCCACGATATCGTCGAGCAGGTCGCCCGTGCCGTGGCCATGCAGGGCCGAGAGGGGCGTGGGCTCACCGACGCCGAGCGAATAGAACTCCCAGATGCTGTCGTTTTCGCGATCGGGGTTGTCGAGCTTGTTCACCAGCAGAAAGACCGGCTTGTCGCAGCGCTTGAGCATGCGAGCGACCGACTCGTCCTCCTCGGTGACGCCGGTGCGGCCATCGACCACAAACAGGATGACGGCGGCTTCCTCGGCGGCGGCGAGCGCCTGGTCGCGGATGGACGTGGCAAAGACGTCGTCGCTCTTGAGCGGCTCGATACCGCCCGTGTCGACGATGGTGAACTCGCGGCCGTTCCAATCGGCCGTGTGATATGAGCGATCGCGCGTGACGCCGCGAGACTCGTGGACGATGGCGTCCGAGGTCTGGGCCAGGCGGTTAACGAGCGTGGACTTGCCCACGTTGGGGCGTCCGACGACGGCGACGATAGGTTTCATCTGCTCTCCTTTAATGGGTAGGGTCAGCGGAATTAGTAGAGTCGGCAGGCACAATGCCAAGGATGTGCTCCAGGGTATCGAGTAGCTCATGCGGCATGGTCGACACCACATGAACCTCGGCGCCGCGACTGGTAAGGCTTGCGAGTAAATCGTCACGATGATACTCGTCAAGCGTCATGCCGTCAGCGTTGAACATGAGCTTAGGCACAAAGAGCATAACCCCCGACAGATCTTGGGGCAGCTGCTCCAAGATGTCACACGCGACGATGAGGCCGGTCACGTCCACGTTGCCGCCAAAGTAGCGGTTCTTGATGGCCGTGACAGTGCCGGCGAGTCCCTGGGACGACTCCACAAAGCGGGCCACCGTGTCGCGTGCGCTGGCGCCCGAGAGGCACAGCAGGTGCTGGCTGCGGGCGGCGATGGCCTCGCGGACGCGGGCCAGACGCTCGGTATCGGCGGCAAGCACGTCGTCGGTCTCGTCTAGATACGAGCGGATCATGCCGATGCCGTCGTAGTACTGCGGGTAACCGTCGTAAAAGTCCGCCTCGGGAGGATCGATGCCGGCGTCCAGATAGAACTCGTCGCTCATCTGGAAGGTGTGGCGGCCAAAGCGCTCGAAGGCACGGTCCTGGTAGGGACGGATCATGGCAATGGTCTCGCGCGCCAGCTCGGGCTTGTCGCTGTAGGACCAGCTAAAACGGTTCTGATGCTTGGTAAAGCCGAGCGGCACGATGCCCAGGCTTGTGATTTGCTCGTGCTCCTCGCAAAAGCGCAGGGTCTTTTCCAGCTCCTCGCCGTCGTTCATGCCGGGGCACAGCACAATCTGCGCGTGAATCTCGATGCCGGCGGCCATGATGGTCTCGAGTACGTCCATGCCTCGCTGAGCGTTACGGCCCATCATACGACGGCGGACGTCGGGGCTCACAGCGTGGACCGACACGTTCATGGGACTCATGTTGCGCTGGATGACGTTTTGCACGTCCTCGTCGGTGAGGTTCGTAAGCGTGACAAAGTTGCCTTGCAAAAAGCTTAGGCGATAGTCGTCGTCGCGAATATAGAGCGTGGAGCGGCCGCCCTTGGGGAGCATGGTCATAAAGCAGAACACGCAGGCGTTGACGCAGGTACGCATGCCGTCGAAGATGGGGCCATCGAACTCCAAACCCCAATCCTCGCCGGGAAAGCGGTCGAGCTCGACGGGGGTGACGGTGCCGTCGCGCGGGTCGAAAACCTCGAGCTCGACGGTATCATCGTCGGCCTCCCAGAGCCACACAATCATGTCGGTAAGCTGCTCACCGTTGACCGTGAGCACGCGCATGCCCGGCTCGATACCCACATCCCACGCGGGCGATTCGGGACGCACGTTCTTGACGAGCGCGCCCTCACCCGGCTCGGGGTCGCGGCTGCGCCCGTAATCGGCCACCTCGGCGGCGTATGCGGGTACGGTCTGGTCCATGGTTAGCGGCAAAGCTCCTTGATGCGCGTGACGGCGCGTTCGATGTGTTCTTGCGGGGTGGAGGCTCCGGCGGTGATGCCGATGTGGTGAGCGTCGGCAAACCACGCGGCCTGGAGCTCGGAAGCTTCCTCGATGTGATGCGTGCGCTCGCAGGCGTCTGCGCAAATCTGCGCCAGGCGGCGGGTGTTGCCCGAGTTCTTGCCGCCCACGATGACCATGCAGTCGCAGCGGTTGGCAAGTGTGGCTGCTGCCTGTTGACGCTCACTCGTGGCGGCGCAGATGGTGTTGATCACGCGCAGCTCCTGCACGCGCGGGGTGATAGCAGCCACGACCTCGGCGAGGTTCTGCGCAGTCTGGGTGGTTTGCACGACGAGGCCTACCTTGCCCTTGAGCGACAAGGCGGTGGCGTCGGCGGCACAGCTCACGACCTGTGCATCATTGCCGGCGTGGCCCAAGATGCCCTCAACCTCGGGATGGCCCGGCTCGCCTACGACTACCACGCGGTAGCCCTCGCGTACCAGGCGCTCGGCGGCCACATGGACCTTCTTCACGTAGGGGCAGGTGGCATCGACCACGTTGAGGCCGCGCTTGCGGGCAGCATCGATGACCTGCGGTACCACGCCGTGGGCGCGGATGATCACGGTGCCGGTTGCGGCGTCGTCCAAGGTGTCGGCCAGACCGACGCCCGCCTCGGTGAGCTCGCGTACCACGATGGGGTTATGGATGAGCGGACCCAGAGTGTGGACCTGAGTGCTCTCCCCTGCCTGGGGCGCGGCGGCAAGCGCCATGTCGAGCGCGCGCTGCACGCCGTAGCAGGTGCCGGCGTGGGCGGCGATCTCGATGGTAGGCGCGATGGCTTGGTCGGACGCAGTCGCGGCGGTGTTTGTCACGTTCTCGCTCATGGCTAGAACCTGCCCGGATGCTCGGCGCACAGCTCGTCGCGCATGGCGTAGACGCGGTTCATGGCCTCGGACTCAAACCAGGCCAGGCGCTCCGTACGCTTAAGCCCGGCCGGTGCATCGGAAAGCGAGACGGCTTTGCCGGCACGAATCCAGCACTTCTTGGGACGCATGAGCTTTTTGCCCGCGGGCGTGATATCAGACCAGCCGCAGATGGCGAGCGGGTTGACGGGCGCCTTGCCCATCTGAGCGATGAGCGCAAAACCGCCGTGGACCTCGGGCTTGATCTCGCGCGAGCGGATGCGCGTGCCCTCGGGGAAGATCAGGACGTCCTCGCCGCGCTGCAGCGCATGCTGGGCGGCGCGCAGGCACTTCATGTCGGCGGTGCCACGCTCGACAGGAATGCCGCCCACGCGGCTAAAGGCCCAGCGTACGATCTTGCTCTTGGCGAATTCGGATTTAAAGATGGGACGCACGCGGCGGCCGCCAAAGTACAGCGCCGTCTCCACGGCCAGCACCTCGGCCATCGAGGTGTGGTTGCAGATGACCACGCTGCCGCGGCCTTCCTGGCGCGCAAACAGCAGGTCAGCGTCCTCGACCTTCCAACGCCACATGAGCTTGGAGAAGGCCCACAGGATGCCCATGACCACGGCGACGATGCCGCGGATGAGCGCCGGGAACTCGACATAGGGGGCGTTGTAGTAATCCTCGGGCGTCTGCTTAAACAGGCGCATGGGCTACCTCCTTTGGTTGATGAGGTCTTCGATAATGCGGACGACCTCATCGATGGTGTGGGCGGTGGAGTCGACGTGCACGGCGTCCTCGGCGGGAACGAGTGGTGCGACCTCGCGGCTGCTGTCGAGCTTATCGCGCTGCTTGAGGGCGTCGAGAGTCTCGTCGACCTCGGCCTCGAGTTGCTCGGAGGTGAGCGGCTGGGCATCATTTTGGTGACGCTGCAGCACGCGGCGGCGGGCACGCTCGCGCGGGTCGGCGGTCAGAAAGACCTTGACCTGTGCGTTGGGGAACACGACGGTGCCGATGTCGCGACCCTCGGCCACGATATCGCGATCCTCGGCGGCGCGGCGCTGATGGATGAGCATGGCGGCGCGCACGCCCGGGTAGGCCGAGACCTTGGACACGTTGGCGTCGACCTGCGGGGTGCGAATGGCAGCCGAGGCATCCTGGCCATCAATGGTCAGGCGTGTGTCTTCGCCAGTGCCGTTGGTAAAGCGGATTTCGATCTGCTCGGCGAGGGCATCGATGGCGGCCTCGTCGTCCAGATCGATGCCGCGGTCGAGCGCGGCGAAGGTGACGGCGCGATACATGGCGCCCGTGTCGAGCTTGTTAAAGCCCAGCTGGCGGGCGATCTCCTTGGCGATGGTGGACTTGCCGGAACCGGC
This sequence comes from Collinsella sp. OM06-18AC, assembly GCF_003438785.1. NCBI lineage: Bacteria > Bacillati > Actinomycetota > Coriobacteriia > Coriobacteriales > Coriobacteriaceae > Collinsella > Collinsella sp. OM06-18AC. The sequence goes on along the minus strand of NZ_QSTX01000014.1, from coordinate 5,821 downwards.
GGGGCCGTCGATGGCGACGATCATGCAATGCTTCCTTTCGATGGTTGACGTGCTGGTATGGTTCGTGGGCGCTGGGGCACGGCGGGTTGCCTAGCCCGTGTAGCGCTCGCGGTAGGTGTTGCGCTTGGGTGCGGAGCCGTGGCTGCCGTGGTGACGCGTGCGGCTGGCGGGCGTATCTTGGGGCTTGTCGCCGTTGCGTTTGGCGCTCGCCTGCTTGGGCGGGATGCCGCCGGCCTTGAGGATCTGCACCTCGCGGTCGGTGAGCTCGCGCCACGAGCCCTTGGCCACGTCCTTGAGCTCCAGGCCGGCAAAGTTGCAGCGGTGCAGACGAATCACCGGGTGGTGGATCTTGCTTAGCATGCGCTTGACCTGATTTTTGCGGCCCTCGCGGATAATGACCTCCACGGCGGTGGTGCCGGGCTTGATGCCTTGGGGAGCTACGGCCTCGGCCTCGCGTGCGGTGATGACGCGGCAGATTGCCGGCTGGCACAGGCCGTCGTCGAGCTCGATGCCACGGCGGAGCGGGTCTAGATCGCGGTCGGTCAGCTGCCCGTCCACGAGTGCCTGGTAGGTCTTGTAGACGTGCTTGCTGGGGTGCAGCAGATCCTGCGACAGGTCGCCGTCGGTAGTAAAGAGCAAAAGGCCCGTGGTGTCGCGGTCCAGGCGGCCCACCGGGAAGAGCCCCGGAAAGCGGTCGCGGGGGACCAGGTCGGCCACGCAAGCACGCTTCTGCGGGTCGCTCATGGTGGTGAGGTAGCCGGTCGGCTTGTAGAGCATCAAGTACACGGCGCCCTGGTTGAGCTTGATGGGCATGCCGTCGACCTCGATATGGTCGCGGTCGACATCGACCTTGGTGCCCAGCTCGGTCGCGACCTGGCCGTTGACGGTCACACGGCCGGCGGTCATCAGGTCCTCCGAACCGCGGCGGCTCGCCACGCCCGCGCGCGCCAAAAAGCGCTGCAGGCGCATGGTGTGCGGGTAGACGGGCTGGGCGTCGGACTCGTGCGTATCCGCGTTGGGCACCGCAGCGCCGACGCGCGTCTCCCCTACTTCGTTAGTCCTCGTCATGTAAATCCTCCGAGGTCTCGTCGACGACCAGGGTCTCCGAGTCCTCGACTGCCTCAATATCTTCAACATCGATATCGATCAGCTCGCGCTCTTCGTCCAGATCCTCGGCCTGTTCCTCGAGCGTGGACTGAATGCTGCGGCCGCTCAGGCGCTCACGGATAAATTGACGCGACTGCTCGTCGGGGGCAAACTGCTCCAGATCGGGCAGGTCGCGGGTGGAGCGCAGACCGAACTTTTCCAAGAAGGCATTTGTCGTGCCGTAGATAATGGCTTGTCCGCGCTCGGGGTCGCGACCGAGCTCGCGCACCAGGCCCTTGTCCACAAGCGATGCGATGACGCCGTCGGAGTTGACGCCGCGGATGCCCTTGACCACCTCGCGCGTCACGGGCTGGTGGTATGCGATGACGGCCAAGGTCTCGAGTGCCGCCTGCGACAGTTTTTGCGTGTCCCAGCTCAGCACGTAGGCCTCGACCACGTCGTGATAGGCGGGATGCGTAAACAGGCGCCAACCGCCGGCGACCTCGCGCAGCTGAAAGCCGCGGTTGGCCTCCTCGTACTCAACTTTGAGCTCGGCGAGCAGCGATGCGCACTCGCCGGGGGCGATATCCAGCGCACCTGCCAGCGCGGGTGCGCTTACGGGATCGCTCGACACCAGCAGGAGCGCCTCCAAGGCGCCTTTGAGACTGTTTGTCTCCAGCGTGGAAAGGGTTGACATGGTTGCCGCTCCTATTCGGTGAGCTCGGGGCCCTCGCCGGGTACGTAGGCCTCGGCGCCCTCGACGCGGTTGATGCGGATGGTTCCAAAGATCTCGTCCTGGCTCAGCGTGAGCGAGCCTCGCTTGGCGAGCTCGAGCATGGCCAGGAAGGTGACGACGAGCTGCTCGGTGGTGGCGTTGCCATCCAGCAGCTCGCGGAAGGTGCAGGTTTGGTGCGCCATGGTAAAGCGGTCGACCGAGGCCACAGTCAGGTCGAGCGGAATGCGATGCGGCGCCACGTGTTCGGCCTCCAACAGGAAGGTCTGGCGCTTGCCGTCCAGGTCGGCGCAAATGACGGCCAGGCCGCGCAGAGTAATGCCGGCCAGGTAGTCGGGCATAAGGCCCAAGAACTCGGGGTCGGGGCCGGCCACGCGCGGATGCATGCGGCTCTCGGCCTGCATGCGGGCACCGAGAGCCGCTGCTGCGCCCTTAAACTGCTTGTAGGCAATCAGGCGCTGGATCAGGACCTCGCGAAGGGCGTCGCCGTCGAGCGTACTGAGCTCCTCGAGGTCTTCGTCGAACTCGCCATCGTCGTCATCGACTTTGCGCGGGGCCTCCTGCGGCACCAGAGAGGCGGCCTTGATGTCCAAAAGGGTTGCTGCGACCAGCAAAAAATCGCTCGCCACGTCCAGGTCCAGCGCTTCGATGCGCTCGGCCTCGGCAAGGTACTGCTCGGCCACCTCGCTGATGGAGATGGCGCCGATATCTACTTTTTGGCGGGTTACCAGCTGCAGCAGCAGGTCGAACGGTCCGCTGTAGACCTGCGTCGACACGCGATACGACATCTTCGACCTCCTTTGACGGCGCCTTCGCGGCGCGGTTTGGGTGCATATTACGACCGTTTTGCACGGTCGACCTGTAAGTTTACCTTAGATGCCGGCGATTGCGAAGTTGAGCAGCTGCTCAGCAAGCGGATACACGGTAACGTCGAAATAGCGGCCGATCACGTCGATGCCGGTCCACATAGGCAGCAGGTACAGCACAATGATGAGGATGGGCATGGCGTATTGCTGCAGGTGATAGTAGTTGTTGAGCGCCTTGCCTTTGAGGAATGGCACGATGATCGACGAGCCATCGAGCGGCGGGATCGGGATGAGGTTGAAGAACGCGAGTGACAGGTTGACCACGATAAACGTGGCGCCGAAGTTCATGATCTGTGACGCCAGGGCAAAGGACATGCTGGTGTAGAGGTTGCCGTACGTTGCGTGCATGAGGGCGGCCGCGAGGCACGCGAGGGCGATGTTCGACGCGGGGCCGGCTGCGCTCACCAGGACCTCGTCACGCTTGGGGTGCTTGAGGTTGTTGAGGTACACGGGCACGGGTTTGGCGAAGGCGAACACCGGGCCGCCGGCGGCAAGCATGAGCAGCGGCAGGATGATGGTGCCAAACGGGTCGATATGGTTAAGCGGGTTGAGCGACACGCGGCCGCGCGAACGGGCCGTCTTATCGCCGAGTGCCCAGGCCGCGGCGGCGTGCGCGCTCTCGTGGATCACGATTCCCACGATGACGGCGACGGCGCTGGCGAGCAGGTTCATGATGTAGCTGCTGGACATGGCGCTCCCCTAGCGAACGCGGCGCGAGGCGCGCGTGAGCAGGTAGTCGATCACAAACAGGATGACGGCCACGATGGCGTAATCCAGGCGGAACACGCCGCCAAAGGGCGATGTGATGACGCCGTAGCCGGCGATGGCGCTCGGCAGCGCGCGCGAAAGCTCAACGACAAAGCCCACGATCTGCAGCTTGGCGGTGAGGCCGCTAAAGCACAGCAGCACGGTCATCACGCTCATAAAGATGCCGCAGATGCGACAGGCGATGGCGATGATGCTCATCGCCACGGCAGCGGCCTTACGAGAGTTCACGCGCGGTCTCCTCTTCGATCTGGGTGGAAAGCTCGAGCCATTCGTCCTCGAGCTTGGGCAGCTCTTGCTTAAGGCCGTTATATTCCCCCAGCGCGGCGTTGAACTTGTCTTGATCGGCATAAAGCTCTTCGCTTGCCATCAATTCCATAAGCTCGTCATAGCGGGCACGCTTTTTGTCGAGCTCCGTCTCGATCTTCTTGAGCTGGTTGCGCACGCCCTTGAGCTTTTTATTGAGCGCTGCGCGGGCTTGGGCCTCGGCGCGCTTTTGCTCCTTGGTCTTTTTGCCCTCGGCGGGTTTGGGGGCAGCTGCGGGGGTGTCGGCCTGGGCGGCGCTGGCTTTGGTGGACTTGGCCGTGGCCGGCGCACTCTCCCCTGCCGTCTCGGCGGCGGCACGGGCTGCGAGGTCCTCGCGCTTGTAGAGGTAGTAGTCGTAGTCGCCGTCATAGACCGTGACCTTGCCATCGCGGATGTCGATCACGCGGTTGGCCACGGCGCGCACCAGGTGTTCGTCGTGGCTGATCAGCACGATGGTGCCGGGGAAGTTTTGCAGGGCGTTCTCGAGCATGTCCACCGAGTCGATGTCTAGGTGGTTGGTGGGCTCGTCCAGGCACAGGAGCGCCTCGGGGGCCACGAGCATCTTGGCCAGGGCCAGACGCGCTTTTTCGCCGCCGGAGAGGACGCGAACCTGCTTCTCGATGGAATCGTTGTCGCTAAACAGGAAGGCGCCCAGTAGGCTGCGCTGCTGTGGCACGGTCCACTTGGGCGTGACGGTGTCGATCTCTTGCAGGACGGTGTTGGACTCGGTCATGCCCTCGAGCGCGTGCTGGGCGTAATAGGCCACGCCCACGTTGGTGCCCAGGTCGCGGGTGCCGGTGGTGGGCGGCTCCAGTCCGGCGATGATCTTCATGAGCGTGGACTTGCCGGCCCCGTTGGGGCCGACGAGCGCCACGTGCTCGCCGCGGTAGAGCTTGAGGTCGATATCGCTGTAGATGTGTTTGTTGCCGTAGGACTTGGAGACGCCCTCCAGGCCCACGACCATATCGCCGGAGCGCGGTGGGTCAGGGAACTTAAAGTCGATGTGCTTGTGGCCCTCGGGCAGGATGACGAGCTCCTTTTTGATCTGCTCGATCTTGCGGATGCGCTCCTGAGCCTGGGCAGCCTTGGTGGGCTTGTAGCGGAACTTGTCAACGAAGACCTGCATATGGGCGATGTCGCGCTCCTGGGCGGCGCGCTTGGCGCGCATCTGCTCCAGGTTGTCCTCGCGCTGCTTGAGGTAGCTGCTGTAGTTGCCGGTGTAAGTGGTCACGCGACGGTTTTCGAGCGCGGCGACGTGGTCGACGCAGGCGTCCATAAAGGCGCGGTCGTGGCTGACGATGAGGACGGCGCCGTCGTAGTTGGCGATAAAGCTGCGCAGCCACTGGACGCTTTCGAGGTCCAGGTGGTTAGTGGGCTCGTCCAGAAGCAGCAGGTCGGGATGGCGCAGGAAGAGCTTGGCGAGCGCGATGCGCATCTGCCAGCCGCCCGAGAACTCGGAGCATGGGCGCTCAAAGTCAGTGACCTTAAAGCCCAGGCCGGACAGGATCTTGCGGGCGTTGCTCTCGAGCTCGTAACCGCCCAGATGCTCAAAGCGGTCCTGGACCTGGCCGTACTCGTTAAGGAGTGCGTCGACGTCCTTGCCCTGCTCGGAGAGCTCGGTGATCTGGGCCTGCAGCTCGTTAGCGCGCTCGCCCATGCGGCGGATTTCCTTGGCGGCGGCCATGACCTCGGCAAGGATGGTGGTGTCCTTGTGCTCCAGATTAGTTTCCTGCTCTAGGTAGCCCACCTGGCAGTCCTTGGCGTACTGGACCTGGCCGGCGTCGGGGCTGTCGATGCCCATGATGATCTTAAGCATGGTGGTTTTGCCGGCGCCGTTGGGGCCCACGAGCGCGAAGCGCTCGCCGGGGTTGATCTGGAAGGACGCGCCGCTAAAGAGGACGCGTGCGCCGAAGCTTTTTTCGATCTTGTCGACCTGGAGGATCATGGTGCCGCCTTTGACCTTGTGTGCCTATATGAAAAAAGGCCCCAACTTGCGTTGGAGCCTCATTCAATGCTCGGGTGGAGACGAGGGGGATCGAACCCCTGACCTCTTGACTGCCAGTCA
>NZ_QSTX01000013.1:0-58999 GCF_003438785.1 Collinsella sp. OM06-18AC | reverse complement strand
CTACCGGGAGTAGCCCCGACGGTTGACAAAACTATAGGAACACCCAATGAGTACCCGCAGGGGACAGACAGACCGGACTCCCTATACGACAACTGTTGACATCATATACTATGTGTCATATAGTATGTGTTACACAGTATACTACGAAAGGAGGTGTGCGGATGGAGGCACAGATGAAGCGCGGCTTCCTCGAGGCCTGCGTGCTCGCGGCCGTCTCGGGCGAGGAATCCTACGGCTATCAGATCGTGAAGGACGTGCCCGCGAGTATGGGGCTCATGGAATCCACGCTCTATCCGTTGCTCAAGCGCCTGGAGAAGGCGGGCTGCATCACCGCGCGCTCCGCCGAGCACAACGGGCGGCTGCGGAGGTACTACCGCATCACGGACGCCGGGCGCGAGCGTATCGCCGAGTTCCTCGCCGAATGGCCATCCGTGCAGGAGATCTACCGTTACGTGGAGGGGGCGCACCATGACGCGCAATGAGTTCTTGAACCGGCTGGGCGAGCTTCTGGCCTGCCTGCCGGCAGATCAGGTAAAGGAAACGCAGGAGTTCTACGCGGAGGCCATCGCCGACCGTATGGAGGACGGCATGACGGAGGCCGAGGCTGTGGCCGCCATGGGCACGCCCGGTGAGGTCGCCGAGGCAACGCTCGACGAACTGCCCGCCGTGCCGCGCGCGATCGCGAGGACCAAGCGCAAGAGCACGGCACTTCTATGGGCGCTCGCCATCGTGGGCTCTCCGGTATGGATTCCGCTGCTGCTCGCGTTCGTCGCCGTTGCCGCTGCAGTCTACATCTGTATTTGGGTTCTTGCGCTCTGCGTGTGGATCGTGGCCGCGGCATTCGGGGGCGCGGGCCTGGTAGGGCTCCTGTTCGCCGTGGACGGCATCATTATCGGGCATGTTCCGTACGTTTTGGCCTCGATGGGAATGGGATTCGCTTCCATCGGTGTGGCGCTCCTCACGGGAGCCGGCGCCTGGACGGCGTCCAAGCAGATCGCGCGCCTCTCTGCCCTTTGGGCGAAGAAAGCCGTTTCGCCCTTCTGGAAAGATCGAGGCAATAAGAGCCGCATGGGCGCCGAAGCGGCGCCGCTCACGGCATAGGAAGGAGTGCAAACATGTCCAGCGTAAAAAGGATTTACCTTGCCGTAGCGAGTGGGCTTGTTGCCACGGGGCTCGTCCTGGCTGCTATCGGATTTGTGGCCTCCGGCTTTAACCTCGCTGTGCTCAACACGCAGATCGACCTGCGCGATGACACCATCATTCTGGGTGGTGTTGAAATAGACGACCCGACAGGGCTTCCACTCATCGAGCAGCTTGCCGAGGTCGGCGAGATCCATATTGGATCTGCAACGACTGGTTCGTCTTCTCCTCGCAAATGATCGAGCTCGTAGCAGCCGTCCCCCCTTCGGGCGCACCACGACGGGCATGAGCACGCCGCGCTCGGAGCCTTTTTGCGAGACCTTCCGTCACGCTCTTCCTGCGTGGTGAACCGGTCATCGACCGACGAGAGGCTGATGGGAATCTCTCGACTTCGGGCCAATCCCGCTCACCGATCTGGTCTTCCTTCGTGATGCGCACATAAGCGAGCAGACACCGCGCAGTGCTTCAGCGCGGCCGCACTTCCACGTCTATGACGGAGGTGCCCGGCGGCGTCTTGGCAATCCCCTTGTTTGCAGGCGTTAGCGCGTGGGGATCGCCCACTCGGGGGTCGAGGCCGCCGAGGACGGCGGCGAACCTCGCGGTGTCATTCGACATCGCGAGGTTCCCGGACCATGACCACCTGGCCTCGTACCGCGGCATAGCCCCAAGGGTGAGGAGCTTCGGCACGTCGATCAGGGCGCCCGCGCAGCGTCGGCCGGTCCGCCGTTCGGCAGAACGGCGGAAGTCCCTAGCCGCCCAGGTAAGCCTTGCGGACGTTGTCGTCGTGCAGGAGCTCTTGGCCGGTGCCGGTCATGGTGATCTTGCCGGTCTCGAGCACGTAGCCGCGCGTGGCGATGGAAAGAGCCATCTGTGCGTTTTGCTCGACCAGAAGCACCGTGGTGCCGGCCTTGTGCAGATCCTCGACAATCTGGAAGATCTGCTCAATCAGAATCGGTGCCAAGCCCATGGAAGGCTCGTCGAGCATGAGCAGCTTGGGGTTGCTCATAAGGGCGCGGCCCATAACGAGCATCTGCTGCTCGCCGCCCGAAAGGGTGCCGGCGACCTGGCGACGGCGCTCCTTCAGGCGCGGGAACTGCTCGTAGACGCGCTCAAGGCCCGGAGCCACCGTGGACTTGGGCTGCGTATAGGCGCCCATCTCCAGGTTCTCCTCAACCGTCATCTGCAAAAAGGCGCGACGTCCCTCGGGAACCTGAGCCAGTCCCTTACCAACCAGCTTATCAGCGGGCGTATGGGTAATGTCCTCGCCCATAAACTTGATGGAGCCGGTCTTGGAGCGCAGCAGGCCCGAGACGGTCTTGAGCGTTGTGGACTTGCCAGCGCCGTTCGCGCCGATCAGAGCCACGATCTCGCCCTCGTTAACGTTAAAGGAGATGTCCTTGATGGCGTGGATGGCGCCGTACCAGACGTTGATGTTGTAGACGGAAAGCATCGGCTCTGCCATTTAGTTCTCCCCCTTATCCTGCTTGCCCAGATATGCCTCGATAACGGCATCGTTGTTCTGGATCTCTTCGGCCGTACCCTTGGCGATGACCTTGCCAAAGTTAAGCACGCAGATGCCCTCGCAGATGTTCATAACGAGCGACATATCATGCTCGATAAGCATGATAGCGATGCCAAAGGTGTCGCGGATCTTGACGATGTTCTCCATGAGCTCCGCGGTCTCGGACGGGTTCATGCCGGCGGCAGGCTCGTCGAGCAGCAGTAGCTTGGGGTTGGTGGCAAGCGCGCGGACAATCTCCAGACGACGCTGAGCGCCATAAGGCAGCGAGCCGGCCTGTTCATTTGCCAGATGCTCCATGTCAAAAATGGACAGCAGCTCCATGGCGCGCTCGTGGGCGGCCTTCTCGTGCTTCCAGTACGTCGGCAGGCGCAGCACGCCCTCAAAACCGGAGTAGCGCTCTTGGTTGTGCAGGCCGACCTTAACGTTATCCTCCACCGTCATGGTGTTGAACAGACGGATGTTCTGGAAGGTACGGGCGATGCCCATACGGTTGACCTGATAGACCGACTTGCCCGAGGTGTCCTCGCCGTCAAGCAGGATGGTGCCGTGCGTGGGCTGGTATACCTTGGTGAGCAGGTTGAAGACCGTGGTCTTACCGGCACCGTTGGGACCGATCAGACCGGCGATCTCGGTCTTGCCGATAGTCAGGCTAAAGTCGTCGACCGCCTTGAGGCCGCCGAACTCAATGCCCAGGTGGATGCACTCGAGTGCCGGGCGCTGGCCCAGGTCGCGATCGGGAACGATGGCGCCAGAAGGGTACGGGACCATCTTGCCCTTGTTGAACTCAAATTTACTGGGCATCGGCTGCCACCTCCTTCTTGGGAGCAAAGCGGTCCTTGACGCGACCGAAGAACGCCTTGAGCTGCGGGTTGTTGGTAAAGATCATGACCAGGATCAGCACGATGGCGTAGATGAGCATGCGGTAGTCCGAGAACTGACGGAGCAGCTCGGGAAGCACTGTGAGCAGCGCCGCCGCGATGACTGAACCGCGCATGTTGCCCAGGCCGCCCAGGACCACGAACACCAGAATGAGGATGGACGTGTTGAAGTCGAACTTAGTGGCGGAAAGCTGTGAGAAGTTACCGCCGAACAGGGCTCCGGCAGCACCGGCGAGGGCAGCGGAAACCACGAAGGCGATCATGCGGTACTGGGTGACAGAGATGCCCACGGACTCGGCAGCGATCTTGTTGTCGCGCACGGCCATGATGGCACGACCGGTACGGCTGCGAACCAGGTTGAGTACAATCACGAGCGCGACCATGACCAGGATGGCACCGGCGAGGAAGGTCGAATAGGTCGACACGCCCGATGCGCCCTGCGCGCCCTTGATGATGGCGGTGCCGTCCTCGAGCAGGTGCAGGTCGTCGATCGTGGAGTTGCCCGTGATGTTAAAGATCACGTGCAGGCCGCGAGAGTCGACGCCCACAATGAGGCAGGTGACGATCTCTTTGATGATCTCGCCAAAAGCCAGGGTCACGATGGCCAGATAGTCGCCGCTCAGGCGCAGGACCGGGATACCGATCAAGAAGCCCAGGATGGCAGCAGCGATGGCGCCGACCACGATGCTGATGATCAGGCGCACCGGATCGGAAGGAACGGCGCTCTCGAGGGCGACCGCGGTGACGATGCCCGTGTAGGCACCGACGCTCATAAAGCCCGCATGGCCCAGCGACAAGTCGCCCGCGATGCCGACGACGAGGTTGAGCGAGATGGCCATGACGATGTAGGCCGTAATGGGAACCAACTGGCCGGCAATCATGCGCGGGATCATATGGTTGGACTGCATAAAGAACACGATGGCAAATGCCGCGATGCACATGGCGTACGTGGCAAAGTCGTGACGCGTCTGCTTGTCTTTAAGAAACTTCATAACGCTCACCTACACCTTCTCGGGGACGTACTTGCCCAAGAGGCCGGCAGGCTTGACGAGCAGGACGATGATCAGAACACCAAAGACGATGGAGTTGGCAAGGCTCGTGGAAATATAAGCCTGCGCCATCGCTTCGATGATGCCGATGAGAATGCCACCGACAAAGGCGCCGGGGATGGAGCCGATACCGCCGAAGACGGCGGCGTCGAAGGCCTTGATGCCAGGCATGGCACCCGTCGTGGGCTGCAGCACCGGCGAGTAGGAGCACAGCAGCACGCCGGCGATAGCAGCAAGGGCAGAGCCGATGGCAAACGTCATCGAGATGGTACGGTTGACGTTGATGCCCATGAGCTGAGCGGCGGCTTTGTCCTCGGACACGGCACGCATGGCCTTGCCCATCTTGGTCTTACCCGTAAAGAACACCAGACCGGCCATGATTACCAGGCAGGCGACGATGGTAACGAGCGATACGGCGCTCACGTTGTACTTGGCCAAGAACTCCGGCACCGGGAAGGTAACGAGCGAAGTAAAGTTCTTGGGCGTGGCGCCCCACAGGAGCTGCGCGGCATTCTGCAGGAAGTAGGACACACCGATGGCCGTGATCAGGACGGCCAGCGGCCCCGCCTGGCGCAGCGGCTTATAGGCCAGGCCCTCAATGAGGACACCGAGAACCGTGCAGACCGCGCAAGAGAGAATTACAGATGCCCAACCCGGGAGTCCGAGATACGACGTGGCGCAGAACGAGACATAGGCACCGACCATGATGACGTCGCCGTGAGCAAAGTTCAGCATCTTGGCGATACCGTAGACCATGGTGTAGCCCAACGCGATGATGGCGTAGACGCTGCCCATGGACAGGCCGTTGACCAGGTATTGGATAAAGACCGTCATGTTCCACATCCCCCTTTCGAATAGGTTTCCAGTTGATGTATGAAACAGGGACGTTACGTTGCCCCTAGATACCAAGCAAGCAGGGAAGGCCAAAACCTCCCCTGCTTGGGATAAAAACCGCTCTATGTAAGGCGGCCAACTAGGCCTGTACGTACTTGCCGTCGGTGATAACGTACGCAGTCGGGTCCTTCTGGACCTGGCCCTTGTCGTTCCAGCTGAGCTTGCCGGTCAGGCCCTCAACGGTAATCTTGAGCATAGCCTTGGGCAGCTTCTCGGCGACCTCGGTCGGGTCGGCGTCGACACCAAGACCGGCCTCCTTGAGGGCCTCGGCCACCGCGTGCACGCCGTCGTAGGCGTCGGCGGCAAACTGGTCGGGGGTATCGCCGTACTTATCCTTGTAAGCGTTGACGAAGTCGGCGTTCTTCTCGTCGTCGGCGGAGAACGGGGTCATGAGCAGCAGGCCCTCGGCAAGAGAGGTGTCGAAGCCCTCCACGCCCAGGATACCGTCCATGCCGTCGCAACCCATCATCTTGACGTCATAGCCCATGTCCTTGGCGTTCTTGAGCAGGACGGATGCGGGCGTGTAGTAGATCGGCGCGAAGATCATGGTGGCACCGGCCTGCTTGGCCTTGGTCAGCTGGTTGGTAAAACTCGTGGCAGAGTCGTCCTTAAAGGTCTCCTCGTCGACAATCTCGAGCTTAGACTTAGCTGCCTGGGCCTTAAAGGAATCCGCAATACCCGAAGAATAGGCGTCGCCGGAGTTATAGAACAGCACGAACTTCTCGTCCGCATACTTCTGCGCCAGGAACTTGGCAGCGTTGACGCCCTGGTTGGGGTCGGTAAAGCAAACCTGGAAGACGCAATCCTTGCCGTCGGTGACGTCCTCGGAGGACGCGGACGGGGTGATCATGAACGTCTTGGGGTCGTTACCGCACTCGGCGGCAACGGCCACCGACGCACCCGTGGTGGTCGGGCCGACGAGGGCCTGCATGCCCCAGTCGAGCAGGGTGTTGAAGGCGTTAACGGCCTTCTCGCCGTCGGCCTGATCGTCCTCAGCCTTGCTGGCAAGCGGCAGCTCCTTGGTCGAGAAATCCTTGCAGCCAAGCTCGACGCCCTGGGTAACGGACTTGCCGTAGGACGCGGCGGCGCCGGTCAGCGGGCCGATGGTGCCGATCTTAAACGAAGCGTCGCCCGAAGCGGAGCCACTGTCGCTGCCGTTGGAGGAGCAGCCAGCTAGAATGGACATCGCCCCCAGACCTGCTGCGCTCGCGATAACGCTCCTGCGATTCATTACAGGGTTCAATGACTTACCGGTGAGGCTCGACATGCGGCTCTCCTCTCAAATCTCGTCGGGTTTTGGTTACCCGACAGGCCATCCTTCGCCGTGTTCGGCGTTCGCAAAATAGTAGACGCTTTAGTTAGGAAAAGTGGCGATTATTTTAACTTTTCTTTGGATTTGTTCATTTATCCATAGTTCTGCGTATTCCTACTACTTTATGCAGTAATGCCACTTTATTATGTAAAAGTAATGTTTCCATTCTGTTACAAGCGTTCCCACTCTCAATAAACATGGTGTCCCCCCTTTTTTCGCTGGCCGCGACGCGTCCATCTTGCGGTACAGGGCAAACCTTATGGCGCAAACGTTGACAGTTTGTTACGGGAGTTCGTTTGTAGCGAGCGTGTTTCCAATATTTCCGCAGCGTTTCGGGGGTGCCGTTTTGTGCGGCTCCTGTTGCCTGGCGAGCACGCGCCCCCGGTTCACGCTAGAATGCACTCAACCTTTAAGCGGTTAATCCATCCATAAGATGCACGAAGGAGCTATCTATGAGCGAATCCCTGCGCACCGTGAACGTCGGTCTGATCGGTCTGGGAACCGTCGGCGGCGGCGTGGCCCGTCTGATCAAGAGCCACCACGATGAGTACCTGGCAGCCTACGGCATCGACCTTAAGCTGACCCGCGCCTGCGCGCTTGCCTGGGAGCAGGCCAAGGCAGCCGGTATTGAGCGCGAGGCCTTTACGAGTGACTGGCATGACGTCGTCACCGACCCAGCCGTCGATATCGTCGTCGAACTCATCGGCGGCGAGCACCCCGCGACCGAGATCTTCACCACCGCCTTTGAGCACGGCAAGCACGTCGTCTCTGCCAACAAGGCCCTGCTGGGCCGCCATGTCGAGACGCTTGCCGAGAAGGCGCGTGCGTGCGGCGTGCAGATTAAGTGCGAGGCCAGCTGCGGTGGCGGCATCCCCATTGTCAGCACACTCGAGCACGACCTGGTGGGTAACAAGATCCTGACCATCGCCGGCATTCTCAACGGTACCACCAACTATATCCTGTCGCGCATGGACGCCGAGGGCGCCGATTACGCCGACGTGCTTGCCGACGCGCAGGCCAAGGGCTATGCCGAGGCCGACCCGTCCGCCGACGTCGACGGCTTCGACGCCGCCAGCAAGACGGCGATCCTCGCCTCCATCGGCTTTGGCACCCGCGTTACCACCGACGATGTGTACCAGCAGGGTATCCGTACCATCGGCGCCGAGGACATCGCCCAGGCCCGCGAGCTCGGCTACACCATTAAGCTGCTGGGCATCGCACGCAACACCGACGCCGGCGTCGACGTCCGCGTGCATCCCACGCTCATCCCGGCAGACCATATGCTCGCCAAGGTCAACGGCGCCATGAACGCTGTCTACGTGGTAGGCGACGCCGTGGGCGAAACCATGTTCTACGGTGCCGGCGCAGGCTCCTTCCCCACCGCGAGTGCCGTCGTGGGCGATATCCTGTCGCTCTCCGAGCAGATCAGTCGCGGCGTGGCTCCGCTGCCCGAGATTGAGCCCTATGGTCACAACCTCGCCTTTAAGCCCATGGACGAGCTCCAGACCAAGTACTATGTGCGCCTGAAGGTCGCCGACCGCGTGGGCGCCCTGTCCGAGACGGTCGACATCTTTGCCAAGCACAACATCTCGATCTCGCTCATCAACCAGGTCGAGGACGGCAAGTCGGGCGTCAGCGATGCCTGCTCGGTCATCTTCCTGACGCACCGCGCGCTCGAGAAGGACGTCCAGGCTGCCGCCGCCGAGCTTGCCAGCGTCGACTGCGTGGCCGAGGTCGCCAACGTCCTGCGCATCGAGGACGTCGAGGCTTGGACCGAAGGCGTCATGGCCAACTAATTCGGTCTTCGCTTTACGGCATATTGCGTGAGGGGCTCTCGTCCAGCAGTGGACGAGAGCCCCTTTGCTTGCGCACACGGGGCGTATTGGCGCAATCCGCATTTGAACGACTTGGCCGCTCCTGACAGCCGGGGGTACCGTTCGCCGACGTGTAACCGAAACCGATTATGACCGCCGCTATGCTGTGCTGCGTATATCCGCCCGCAAAGAGAGGAAACACCATGTTGCTCGAGGGCAAGAAAGCAATCATCACCGGAGGCACGCGCGGTATCGGCTATGCCATCGCCTGCCGTTTTATCGAGGAAGGTGCTGCCGTCACCGTCTTTGGCTCGCGCCAGGAGACTGCCGACGCTGCCGTTGAGAAACTGACGACCGCTTATCCCGAGGCCAAGGTTTGGGGCCGCTCCTGCGACCTCACCTCACTCGAAGCCGTAACCGAGGCCTTCGCCGCGGCTGCCGACGATATGGGCGGCTTGGACACCGTCGTCAACAATGCCGGCATCTCCCAGCGCTCTCCCCTTTTGGACTACACGGCCGAGGAGTTTGCAAAGGTCATGGACCTCAACGTCGTCGCCGTCTTTAATGGTCACCAGGCTGCCGCCAAGATCATGACCGAGGCTGGCCACGGCGGCACCATCACCACCACGAGCTCGATGGTCGCCAAGTACGGTCAGCCCTCCGGTGTCGGCTACCCCACGTCCAAGTTTGCCGTCAACGGCATGGTCCAGTCGCTCTCGCGCGAGCTTGCCCCCATGGGCATTCGCGTCAACGCCGTCGCCCCCGGCGTGACCAAGACCGATATGGTCGCCAACCTGCCCGAAGAGGTCATCAAGCCCATCATCGCCACCATTCCGCTCGGCCGCATGGGCGAGCCCGAGGATGTCGCCAACGCCTTTGTCTTCCTGGCGAGCGACATGTCCGCCTACGTCACGGGCGCGGTGCTCCCCGTCGACGGAGCCGCCCGCTCCTAGGGGATCACGAGCTTCGGCCCCCAGCCTCAACATAGCTCAACCAAAAAAGACGCGCTGCCCGCATCAACCGCGGACAGCGCGTCTTTTTTTGGTTGAAGGGAAACTGCGTCCCGTTTCGTGTCCGCCCTCAAACGGAAATGCCACCTCCGCACCAGCGTCGGCTATTTGCCGTCGTCCTCGTCGGCTTCTTCGCGCGCATAAAGCTCCAACATGCGGCGGCGGTACTCATGCACGGCGAGCTTGGCGCGCTCCAGGCGGCGGCGCTCGCGCGGGGTAAGCTCGGACGGGTCGATCTCGTCGCCATAGGTCTTCTCGGCAAGAAGATGCGCCGCGTCCACGATGCGGGCATCGATGTGTCCGCTCGCGGCCTGGGCAGAAAGACGCTCGGCAATCGTATCGAGCGTAGGCAGGCCTTCGAATACGCGACCGTGACCATGCGAGGTCAGCAGCTCATGTTCACGTGCGAGCAGGCTCGCGAGGTCATGATGGGCACGCAGGATATTGAGCGCGTCGGCAGGATGCTCGGCAACCTCCGCCACGGCGGCGACCGGCGCGGCATCGACCACGCGGTAGAAGAGCTGCGCAAGCAGCGGCATCAGGAACACCGTAATGGCGCCGGCTGCCACCATGACCGAAGCGACGTCCTGCGATAATGCGCCGGCGTTGACGGCAACGCTCGTCACGGCGACGATAATCGGCAGCGCCGTGGTGCAGTAGAGCGCCACGGTGATGCGACCATACGCAGAAACATCACGCGTCTTAGGGCAGATGCTCATGGAGACGACAATGGGCACGGCGCGGATAACCAGCAACGCCACGATAAAGCCCACGAGCAGGCCAGGGCGCGATGCTACAGCCGTCAGGTCAATCTTGGCACCCGACACGGTAAAGAACACCGGGATCAAAAAGCCATAGGCAAGGCCATCGAGTTTAAGCTCGAGCGTATGGTTGCCCTCGGGAATGATATAGCGCAGGACAAAGCCCGCGGCAAAAGCGCCCAACACGATATCGAGGCTAAAAATGGCGGAAAACGCCACGAGCGTGACCAGGATGAGCACCGTCAAGCGCACGAACGTTTGCGATGTGGTGTCGGCGCGCTCCTGAATAAAGGCAAAGAAGCGGCTGCCGATACGCTTGGAGCGGCTGGGGACCACGGCAAGCAGCACGCATACCACGGCAAACAGACCCAAGATCAGCAGCGTCTCGATGCCCGTGCGGGCAGATAGCAGTACCGACATGGCGAGCACGGGACCAAGCTCGCCCCACGTACCATAGGCAAGAATCGAATCGCCAACGCGCGTCCCAGCAAGCGACCGCTCGCGCAAGATGGGCATGAGCGCTCCAAGCGCCGTCGAGGTCAAGGCGAGCGTCACGGCGATACCGTCGAAATGGCTGACCGAGAACCACGGGGTAAAGCGCACGGCAAGCCAGGCGATACAAAATGTGACAACCCACGTGGCCATACCGTAGCGCCCCTCGACGCCCGTGATGTTCTTGGGATCGATCTCAAAGCCTGCAAGCAGGAACAAAAATGCCAGACCAAGCTCTGACACGAGCGAGACCTCGGCATCTACATGGATAACGCCGAGCATATGTGGGCCCAGCACCGCGCCGAACACGAGCAAAAAGACCGTTTCGGGAACGGGTTTTCCAGGAATCGCCGAGGCGATAAAAGGACTCGCAAAGGCCACGAGTGCAATGATGGCGAGTGAAACGAATGCCATGTGATGCCTTTCTCTTGTTTGCGCTTCACTGTAGCACCCTCGCCGTCCTCAACGTGCCGTGAGCTGTCGTATCATAGTGAGGTTTACAAACATGTGGCTCAAGGCGACCGCAGGGCAGACCCCGCAAACCGACCGCTGCCGCATACCGTACCGTACGCCCAACCGATCAGGAAGGCAGGAACCAATGGTCTCTCGTATCTACGTGGAGAAGAAACCCGGGTTCGACGTCGAGGCTCAGCAGCTCAAGGGCGAGCTGACCGAGATTCTCGGCATCAAGGGCATCGAGGCCCTGAGGATCATCAACCGCTACGACGTCGAGGGCATCGACGAGGAGCTTTTCCGCTCCTGCGTGCCGACCGTCTTTAGCGAGCCCCAGGTCGATGTGACCTACGACGAGCTCCCCGCAAGCGATGGCGCCGTCTTTGCCGTCGAATTCCTGCCTGGCCAGTTTGACCAGCGTGCCGACTCCGCCAGCGAGTGCGTGCAACTCATCAGCCAGGGCGAGCGCCCCGCCGTGCGCTCCGCCAAGGTCTATATGATCTCGGGCGCTCTGGACGAAGCCGCCATCGAGGCCATCAAGCACTACGTGGTGAACCCCGTCGAGGCGCGCATCGCCTCGCTCGACCTGCCCGAGACGCTACATGTGGAAACCCCCGAGCCCCAACCCGTCGAGGTGCTCGACGGCTTCCGCGAGCTTGACGAGGCAGGCCTTGCCGCCTTTATTTCCGAGCGCGGTCTTGCCATGGACGAGGCGGACATCGCCTTCTGCCAGCAGTACTTCCGCGATGAGGATCGCGACCCCACCATCACCGAGATCCGCGTGATCGACACCTACTGGTCCGATCACTGCCGCCACACCACCTTCGGCACCGTCCTGGACGACGTGACAATCGACGACGCCGTGGTGCAGCAGGCCTTCGACCGCTACATGGAGATGCGCCACGAACTCGGTCGCGACACCAAGCCCGTCTGCCTCATGGACATGGGCACCATCGGCGCCAAGTACCTCAAGAAGACCGGCGTCATGACCGATGTCGACGAGTCCGAGGAGATTAACGCCTGCACCGTCAAGGTGAAGGTCGATGTCGACGGCGAGGACCAGGACTGGCTGTTCCTCTTTAAGAACGAGACCCACAACCACCCGACCGAGATCGAGCCCTTCGGCGGTGCCGCCACCTGCGTGGGCGGTGCCATCCGCGACCCGCTGTCGGGCCGCAGCTACGTGTACCAGGCCATGCGTGTCACCGGCGCCGGCGACCCCACCGTCCCCGTGTCCGAGACGCTCGAGGGCAAGCTGCCGCAGCGCAAGCTCGTAACCACCGCTGCCGCCGGCTACTCCAGCTACGGCAACCAGATCGGCCTTGCCACCGGCCAGGTCAACGAGCTCTATCACCCCGGCTACGTTGCCAAGCGCATGGAGGTCGGCGCCGTCGTGGGCGCTACCCCGGCAAACCACGTGCGTCGCGAGTGCCCCGCCCCCACTGACAAGATCATCCTGCTGGGCGGCCGCACCGGCCGTGACGGCATCGGCGGCGCCACCGGCTCCTCCAAGACCCAGAACACCGAGTCCATCGAGACCTCGGGCGCCGAGGTCCAGAAGGGCAACGCCCCGGTCGAGCGCAAGCTGCAGCGCCTCTTCCGCCGCGGCGACGCCTGCCGCCTGATCAAGCGCTGCAACGACTTTGGCGCCGGCGGCGCCTCGGTCGCCGTGGGCGAGCTTGCCGACGGCCTGTATGTCGACCTGGACACCGTGACCAAGAAGTACGACGGCCTGGACGGCACCGAGCTCGCCATTTCCGAGTCCCAGGAGCGCATGGCCTGCGCCGTCGCCGACGGTGACGTCGAGGAGTTCATGGGCTACGCCGCCGAGGAGAACCTCGAGGCGACCGTTATCGCCGAGGTTACCGCCGAGCCGCGCATGCGCATGGCCTGGAACGGTGTCGCCATCGTCGACCTGTCCCGTGAGTTCCTCAACTCCAACGGCGCGCCCAAGCACCAGGTCGCCCACGTCTGTGCCCGCAGCGTGTGGCAGCCCAGCTGGGCCGGCACCACGCTTGCCGAGCGCATGACCTCGCTTGTCACTGACCTCAACGTCGCCTCCAACAAGGGCCTGTCCGAGCGCTTCGACTCCACCATCGGTGCCGCAACCGTGCTCATGCCCTTTGGCGGCAAGACGCAGCTCACCCCGAGCTCGGCCATGGTTGCCAAGTTCCCCGTGGACGGCGAGACCACCACGGCGAGCGCTATGGCATGGGGCTTCAACCCCTACCTGATGGAGGCCGACCAGTTTGCGGGCGCCTACCTGTCCGTGGTTGAGTCCATCGCCAAGCTCGTGGCTGCCGGCTTTGAGCACAAGCGTGCCTATCTCTCCTTCCAGGAGTACTTCGAGCGTCTGCGCACCGAGGCCGAGCGCTGGGGCAAGCCCATGGCAGCCGTCCTGGGCGCCCTTATGGCCCAGGTCGATCTGGGTGCCGGTGCCATCGGCGGCAAGGACTCTATGAGCGGCTCGTTTGAGGACGAGGCCGGTGAGCTCAACGTTCCGCCGACCCTGATCAGCTTCGCTGTGGCCGTGGGCAAGGCCGCCCGTGCCGTCTCGCCCGAGTTCAAGGGTCTGACGCATCGCGTCGTGCGCATCGCCCCCGCCACCTATGGTGAGGACTACCGCCCCGACGCTCAGCAGCTGCTCGCCGCGTTTGACGCCGTCGAGGCGCTCACCGCCAACGGCGACGCCCTGGCCGTCTCCACGCCCGGCTACGGCTGCGGCGCCGAGAGCCTCTTTAAGATGTGCGTCGGCAACCAGATCGGCATCGAGCTTGCCGAGGACGTGGACGTGGAGAGCCTCTTCACCCCGCTCTACGGCAGCTTTATCGTCGAGCTCGCCGAGGACGCCGAGCTGCCCGAGGTCGCCGACGGCGTTGTCGTCGAGCCCCTGGGTACCACCGTCGAGGGCTATGTCATCGACACCGGCTCCGAAGTCATCGAGCTCGCTGAGCTCCAGGAGGCCTGGGAGAGCGGCATCGAGGGCGTCTTCGCCTACCGCAGCACCGGCGAGACCGCCGAGGTCGAGACCATCGACTTCCGCGCCAAGGATATCCACGTGTACGGCGGCGCCAAGATCGCCCGCCCGCGCGTAATCATCCCCGTGTTCCCCGGCAACAACTGCGAGTACGACAGCGCCCGCGCCTTCCGTGCCGCCGGTGCCGAGGCCGACACCTTCGTGATCAACAACCTCACGCCCGAGGCCGTCGCCGAGAGCACCCACGAGCTCGCCCGCCGCATCCGTGCAAGCCAGATCGTCATGATCCCCGGTGGCTTCTCGGGCGGCGACGAGCCCGATGGCTCCGCCAAGTTCATCACGGCGTTCTTCCGCGCTCCCGAGGTCACCGAGGCAGTCCGCGACCTGCTCAAGGCCCGCGACGGCCTGATGCTGGGCATCTGCAACGGCTTCCAGGCTCTGGTCAAGCTCGGCCTGGTGCCCTACGGCGACATCGTCGACGCCACGCCCGATGCGCCCACGCTGACGTTCAACACCATCGGTCGCCATCAGAGCCGCCTGGTGCGCACCCGCATCTCGTCCAACCTGTCCCCGTGGCTGTCGCAGTGCAGCCTCGACGACCCCTACACCGTCGCCATCAGCCACGGCGAGGGCCGCTTTGTCGCCAACGACGAGGTGCTCGCCCAGCTGATCGCCAACGGCCAGGTCGCCACGCAGTACGTGGGCGAGGACGGCAAGCCGAGCATGGACCTTTCCATCAACCCCAACGGCTCCGCACTTGCCATCGAGGGCATCACGAGCCCCGACGGCCGCGTCCTGGGCAAGATGGGCCATGCCGAGCGTCGCGGCGACAACCTGTACCGCAACGTGCCCGAGCATGTCCCCGGCGATAAGTTCATGCCGATCTTTGAGAGCGGCGTGGCCTACTTCGCTTAAACCTTTCCCATCGGGTACAATCCCCTCGGGTAACAACACCCGCCACCGACACATCCGGTGGCGGGTTCTTTTTTGCTTCGCGCATGCAGGAAGGACATCATGGAAAGCCGCAAGCCGTATCTCGCCACCCTGCCCGGACTCATCCTGAGCTGTCTTGTTTGCTGTGCACTCTGGGGATCGGCCTTTCCCTGCATCAAGATCGGCTACGCACTCTTTGGTATCCCGGCGCACGATAGCGCCTCGCAGCTGCTCTTTGCGGGCTTGCGCTTCACGCTTGCCGGCGCCCTGGTTATCGTTGGGATGAGTGCGGCCCAACGCCGCCCCCTCATTCCGCAGGCTCGCGACATCAAGCCCATCTTTGTCTTGTCGCTCTTCCAGACTATCGGGCAGTACTTCTTTTTCTATCTGGGCCTCTCGCGCGCCAGCGCCATGTCGAGCTCCATCATCGAGGCCAGCGCCAACTTCCTCGCAATCCTCTTTGCCGCCCTGGCATTTCACACCGAGAAGCTCAATACGGCCAAGGTGCTTGGCTGTGCGCTGGGCTTTGCCGGCGTCGCGCTCGTCAACCTCTCGGGCGCAGATGGCACCTTTGGCTTCAGGCTCGATGGCGAGGGCTTTATCCTAGCCTCCACTGTCGCGGGTGCTCTTTCGACCTGCCTGATCGGCATCTTCTCGCGCAAGCACGACGGCGTCTTGCTTGCCGGCTGGCAGTTTTTAGTCGGTGGCCTGATCCTTACCGCCATCGGAGTTTTGATGGGCGGTGCGCTATCCCCCACCAACATCGCCCCCGCTATCGCGCTTATCGTGTATATGGCACTCATTTCCGCCGTTGCGTACTCGCTGTGGTCCCGCCTGCTCGCTGTCAACCCCGTCAGCCGCGTTTCGGTCTTTGGCTTTATGAACCCGGTCTTTGGCGTACTGTTGAGCGCTCTGCTGCTCGGCGAGGGCGCTGGCACGAGCCCTGTTACCGTACTTGTTGCCCTGCTGTTGGTCTGCGGCGGCATCATCATCGTCAACAGGCCCAAAAAGGTCTAACGAACTACCCCTATTTAGCAGAGGGGGTTCACATGCTTTAGCTTAATGGAGTACATCGGAGAGCCGAGGGCCGCCACGCCCGCCAGCGTGCGCCCTTTTTCTAGCGTATCTGGGCGCCGGCTTTCTTCTTCTCGCGCTTTACGCGGTAGAGCTCCGCGTCGGCAGCACGAAGCAAGTCTTGCCAGGTATCGACGCCATCACCGACCCGTGCGTAGCCGATGGACATCCGCAACAGATACGGAACCTCGGCGCGCGCGAGCTCATCGTTGATTGTCGCGCACAGATGCATGATATCCTGTTCCGCCACTGCCTTTTGGAGCACCACGAACTCATCGCCACCATAACGTGCGATAAAGCCGCCAGACGCCGAGCAGACTTCTTTGAGCGCAGCGGATATGACCTGAAGAGCGTGGTCGCCCTCCACATGCCCATAGCGATCGTTAATCTGCTTAAAGCCGTCAGCGTCCATCATAAGCAGATATACATCTTCGGCCTGATCCACATTTGAGAAGAGCGACAGCATATAGGTCTCAAAACGGTTGCGATTGTTAAGTCCAGTCAACGGGTCGGTCGAGATGAGCTGCTCCTGGTAGATGATGTAGAGCAGCAACATGCTAATCATTATGCCGACACAAAGGCCGGGCACCGAGTATACGACCTGAAAGGTACCGCCCACCAGGGCCGGAATGGCGAAAAATGCCAAGGTTCGATAGATGGCCTTCGTCTGCAGGCTCTCGACCCTGCGAGATTGCACAAATGCATGCAGGGACGTATGTATAACGTAACAGTAGCTGACGATGGGCTGGATCATATAGGCAAAGCCGCGACGATACACGCCCTGCGAATCGATATAGAACAGGGCGTGCGTCCAGTAACTGGTAAACGCCAGCACGACCACCAGAGCCGTAGGCAACGCTACAAGCACCACCCTATAGCGCGAGGTCAAAAGGCGAGAACCCTGCACCGTCTCGGAATAGATAAACCAAATGAGACACGCGATAGCAAAGAGCGAAAACGAAACCGCGTTGGAAATCCAGTTGGCAGCAATGCCCAACGTGCCGTCCACACCGTCCGAAAGCGTCCAGATCATATCGAATAATATGTACGCGGCAGAGGTGTAGCCAAGCATGCTAAACAATAGCTGCTGGGTGCTCGAGAACAAGGAGCGACGACTTCGCACGGCAAGCCCGATAAGAACAATCATGCATAGCACGAATATCTCAATCTTGAGTGCCTTAACCACTAGCGCCATCCCTTCAATACCCAAGTGGTCAGAATCGCCCAATTCGAATCAGGGCAATAAACACCCCTTTACTCCACAGGGGTAAAGGGGATAATAGCAGAGCGCCCGAACATCACTGCAAAACAGTTTCTGTTCGGGCGCCCATACGGCGCGAATTGCACACGCCGGCATCATTGATGGGTATCGATTGCTACTCGCCATCGATGTCAGTCGCGACGGCCTCCTCTATGGCCTCGACACCGACAGGCGACAGATCCTCCTTGCCTTGGCAGAACTTCTTGTCGACCCAGCCAGTCAGAATCGGAGCCATGATCGCCGTGATGATAACGGCGGTGGCGATCTGAGCGTACGCGATGGGCGCAAGCTCGGCGTAGCGCGGTGCGACCTCGGCGAGGGCAACCGGTGTGGTCATAGCCGTGCCGGCAATGGTGGAGCAAGCCACAGCGGCCTTGCCATTGCCGCCGCACAGACGCTCGAACGCAAAGGTGATGGGACCGACGACAAACAGCGTGACAAGGCCCAGCAAGATGCCGGAAATACCGCCGGTGATAAAGCTCGACAGGCTCATGGACGCACCGAGCTGAAATCCGATGACGGCAATCGCGGGATTGGCACCGGGAACCAGCAGGTTCTTGATAAACGGGAACAGGTTGCCCAGAACCATGCCAATAACGAGTGGCAAGATGGAGCCGAAAATGGTGGCAATTGGAATGTTGGCGAGGCCGGAAACACCGAGGATGATCATCGTGACGGCGGGGCCAGCCGTAAAGAACAGGATGCCGACGGCGCCCTGCTCGGACTCATCGCCGAACTCGCCCATGATGCCCGTATAGAGCGCCATGTTGCAAAACGTGATGCCGCCGATGATAGACACGGAGCTCAGACCCAGGAAGTTGTCGTTAAAGAAATATGCCACGCCCAGGCCGAGAGCCGCTGCGACGACCAGCTTGGGGATCAGCACGACGATACCGGTCTTGATGGCACCCGGCGTGGACTTAAAGCTGATGCCGGCGCCCACAAACAGCAGGATCGCGGCGACGATGGTATTGGAGCCACCGCGGCAGGCAGCCGTAAAGAAGCCGCCGATCTCAAAAACCTGCGGGCAGAAGGTGTTGAGCAAAAGACCGACGATCATCGGATAGATCATGATGTCGCCCGGGATGCGCGGGACCTTGAATTTCTTTTGCTCGTTGGCGGTTGCTTCCTGTGCCATGAAACCCCCATTTCCGCTGACGGGGTACAAAAGCCCACGTCACGCTTTGCTACAGTAAAGTTTGACCATGGTACCAGAAGAAATAGACCAGCTCGGTGAAAAATCCGACGAGTTGGGATGGAACGAGATTCGGCGCCCGCGACGCCACCCCTATATAAGGCTCAAGACAATATAGAGTACGATGCCCGAGACGCAGCACCACAGCATCGATTTTGTCTTGACCGCCATGACCACGACGCCGGCGGCCGCAATCCAGGGAACCAAGGCAGGCCAGAGTCCCGCGTCGAACGCGCCGGGGCTCACCAAGTCGTTGGCGACCAGCGCGGCAAAGGCGGCGGGCGGGATATAGCCCAGGGCCTCGGTAATGCGGGGCGACAGGGTCCGCCCGCGCAAGGCGAACGCCGGCGCGATGCGAAAGAACGCGATAGCAGCCCACGACGACAGCCACAGAACCAAGAACTCGTTAACGGGCATCGCGGGCACCTCTTCCGTCAAATACAGCATCGCACGCCAACGCAATGGCCATGCCGGCCACGACGCTTGCCGGCACGGCAATATTCGTGAGGCCCAAGAACTTGCATACGGCGACGGACACCGCGCCCGAAACCGCCGCGACAACGTTGCCGCGCGACAGCCGCTGCGAAAAGAGCAGGCAGATAAAGAGCGAGGTGCAGACAAAGGCTGCAATGGCGGTGGGAACATCGACAACGGCGCCGACGATGGCGCCCATCGTACACGAAACGCCCCATGTTGCGATGAGAATCACGTTGAGCACAAAGGACTCGCGCGGGCCCCAATCCTCCCCTTCAACCAACTTGGCAAGCGAGATGCCATATGCCTCCTCGGTAAGTGTCGCGGCAACAGCCAGCGTCTGACGCTTCGAGGCACCCGTCAGATGCGGCGCGATCGATGCCGAGTAAAGCGCAAAGCGCGAGGAGATGGCAGCAACGCTGGCGACGATCGATGCTGCAGGCACGCCCGCCAGCCACAGGTTGCAGATCATAAACTGGCCGCTGCCCGTCACAAACGTGCTGCTCAGGGCAAAGACCATCCAGGGTTCCATTCCCGTCTGCCCCATGATCATTCCGCACGGCGCGCCTATTGCAACATAGGCAAGCATCACCGGCCAGACGGTTTTAAAGATCCTAAGGACCATGCCACCCCCATTCTGGTAAGTCGTCTGCAGCGCACCTCGCAACGCAGCAGAAATATCAACCGGTGGCAATAAAGTTCGCCTACAATTGCCACCGGATCGAAAGACACAACTTTTTAGGAAGTCATTATGACAGCTATCGATCGAGACCGGGCGCGCGCAGCCTTCAAAAGCTACACCGATGCCTACGACGCCACCAACCCACGCATCGCGCTCAAAATCGAGCATACGTACCACGTGGCCGAGGCATGCGATGCCGTAGCGCGCGAGCAGGGCTGGTCGTCAGATGATATTGACTTGGCATGGCTTTGCGGCCTGCTGCACGATATAGGCCGCTTTGAGCAGCTGCGACGCTGGGACACCTTTAAGGACGCCGAGAGCATGGGCCATGCAGCGCTGGGCATCGAGGTCCTCTTTGGCGAGAATCCCGCCGATGCACCCGCCGTGACGAGCGTCCGCGACTTTATCGATGACCCGGCAGAAGATGAGCTCATCCGAGCGAGCATTGCCTATCACAGCGATTTCCGTCTACCCGCGCAGCTCGACGAGCGCACGCGGCGCTTCTGCGATATCGTGCGCGATGGCGACAAGATCGACATTATGCGCACCATCGCCGACAGCACCGTCGACACCATCCTCAAGGTGGATGAGGACACGTTTCTCGCCAGCCACTTCTCGACACCGGCGCTTACCGCCTTTGACGAGCATCGCTGCGTCGCGCGTGACGAGCGCAACGAGCCGGCGGACTACCTGGTGGGGCTCATCTGCTTTATGTTTGAGCTCGTCCATCCGGCAAGCCGTGCACTGGCGCGCGAGCAAGGCGATATCTATCGCCTGCTCGACGCGCCCTTTGGCATTACGCGGCCCTTTACCGACCCCGCCACGCAGGCAACCTGGAGCCGCCTAAAGGACGAGATGCGCGACTGGCTGACGCGCGCTTAGCGCTCAAGCTGAGCCAGCAGCTCCTCAACGATCTCAACGGCATCGCCGACGACCTTGTACTGGGCGGCACCAAAGATGGGGGCATCCGGGTCCTCATTGATGGCGACAATGCACTCCGCCCCACCGATGCCGGCGAGATGCTGGATAGCGCCCGAGACACCGATGCTCACGAGGAGCTTGGGCGAGACCGATACACCCGTCTGGCCAATTTGGTGGCGATACTCCAGCCAGCCGGCCTCCACCACGGGGCGCGTGCAGCCAAGCTCGGCACCCAGAGCCTCGGCAAGCTTTCGCATCAGCGGTAGGTTTTTCTTGGAGCCGATGCCGCGGCCCACCACGACTAGACGCTCGGCATCGGCAATTGAGGCCTGCTGTCCCCACTCCTCGGCGGGAATCGAGATCTCGACACGGGCCTTAACGTCATCCGCTAGCACTACCTGGGCAATCGTGCCGGAGCGGCTATAGTCAAACTCGGGCGCCTTAAAGATGCCGGGGCGCACCGTTGCCATCTGAGGACGGTGGTTGGGGCAGATAATGGTGGCCATCAGGTTGCCGCCAAACGCCGGGCGCGTCTGCTGCAGCAGACCCGTCTCCGTATCCATCGAAAGCACCGTGCAATCGGCCGTAAGGCCCGTCTGCAAGCGCACGGCCACACCGGGCGCCAGCTCGCGACCAAAGGCGGTCGCGCCGTACAGAATGGCCTCGGGCTTGCGCTCGGCTACCAAATCGCAGATCAAGCGGGCGTAGACCTCCGCGTCGTTCTGACGCAGGCGCTCGTCACGACAGACCAGAACTTCGTCCGCACCGGCGCAAATCAGATGCTCCAGGTCCCCGAGTGAGCCCTCGGGGCTCATGCCGACCAGTGCCACCAGACGGCAGCCGCGGGCATCGGCAAGCTCGCGCCCCTTGCCCATGAGCTCGAAGGCCACGGATGCAACGGCATCGTGCTCGTCAGTCTGCACGAAGATCCAGATGTCTCGATATGCGTCAAGGTCTGCCGCGCCGGCGGCCTCGTCGCGCTCAATCGAGATGGCGTTGACGGGGCAGGCGTCGACGCACCCACCGCACAGGATACAGCCGTCGGTTACGCGGGCACAGCGATTGGGGCGCTCACCCTCCACCACAATGCCGCCCGAGGCGCAGGCGCGAACGCAGCGACCGCAGCCGATACAGGCTTCGCTATCGATAATCAGCCCGCTCATCTATGCCATCCCCTCAATAATCTTGGCAAGTTTTACCGCCTGCTCGGACGCCGTTCCCTCGACGGCCTCGCACGTTTGGTCACGGTCGGGCACAAACGAGCGCACGACCTGCGTCGGTGATCCGGCAAGGCCGCAACGCGAGGGATCGGCGTTTACGTCGGCAGCGCTGGCCACACGCACGTCTGCATCCTCGGCCGCGCGAATACCGGCAATACTCGGCATGCGCAGCTGGCCAATCTCCTTGGCAGTCGTCATCGCACACGGCATCTCCAGGTACACCGTCTCCTCGCCGGCATCGCAGCCGTGAACGAGCGCCAGCGAGCCACACGTCGTAAATCCCGCGCTCTGCACACAGCTCACGTCGGTCACGCAGGGGACCCCAAAGGCGCCGGCCAGCTCGGAGCCGATCTGGGCCGTATCGCCGTCCACTGCCATCTTGCCGCAGATGATCAGGTCAAAGTCCTCATCGAGTGCCTCGATGCCGCATTTGAGGGCATAGGTGGTGGCTAGGGTATCGGCGCCCGCAAAGGCTCGGTCGGTCAGCAGCAGCGCGTCGTCGGCACCGCGGGCGATGCAGTCGCGCAGCAGCGATTCGGTCGCGGGGATGCCCATCGACACCACCGTCACACGCACGTCCATGCCAAAGCCGATAAAGTCGTCCTTCAGCGCTAGCGCACATTCGAGAGCACTTGCATCGAAGGGATTAATGACCGCCTGCTTGCCATCACGCACGATAGTATTGGTCTTGGGGTCCATCTTGACCTCGGTGCTTCCGGGCACCGCCTTGACGCACACCACCATATGGAAATCACTCATCTTCACGCGCCCCCTTTCTGGACGAGTTCATCCAAGAGCTTCTCCGTAAACAGGTTGCCGCGACCCAGCTGGCCGGCAGGATCAAGCTGGAGTTTGAGACGCGCCGACTCGACCATGGCCTCGTGGCCGTACATCGTCTCCAAGAAGCCCGCCTTGATCTTGCCGACGCCGTGTTCGGCAGAAACGGCACCGCCCATGGCCGTGACCTCGGAAGCCCACTGGGCAAAGAGCTCTCCACCACGACGGTAGTCTTGCGCATCGCGCGGCAGGATGTTCACATGCAGATGGTTGTTCCCGATGTGTCCCCAGGCAGCAGACTCAAGCCCGCTTTCGGCCAGCGTGCGGCGATAGAGGGCCACGACATCGGCAAGGCGTGCATTGGGCACCGACATATCCGATCCCAGCTTGGTAATGGTGGGGTCGGTGCGGCGACGCTCGTCAATGAGCATGTTGACGCTCTCGGGCACCGCGTGGCGGAAGAACCGCTGGCACTCGCGATCGACTTCGTTGCGGGCGACCCATGTCGCATCGTCGCGGCCGCCCGCAAGCTCCAGCACCCATCCCAAGTGGTACAGCTCCTCGGTCGCCTGCGCCTCGTCATCGCAATCGAGCTCCACGTAGACACATACCTTGGCCTCTTTGTCGAGCGCCGGCAGCGAGGCAAACGCCGTCGACTGCTCGCGCTGGCGACGTAGAATATCCAGGGCGCCAGCATCGAAGTACTCGATGGCAGCCGCATGGGACAGGACAGGGCGCACGGAATCGGTAAAGGACACCGCCTTGTCCTCGCTATCGAAAAAGCAACTCACACCCCAAACGACCGCAGGCGCCGCCTGCAGGGCAATCTCGAGCTCGGTGATAACGCCGAGCGTGCCGCACGCGCCGATAAAGAGGTCGATGGCGTCCATATCGTCCGCAACGAAATAGCCTGAGGCATTTTTTGTCTCGGGCATGGTATAGCCGGGAAGATCGAGCTCGAGCGTACGGCCCTCTGCCGTCACGAGCGACAGGTGGCGGCCCTGGGCAAAAGCCTCGCCGCGCTGAAGCTCAAGCAAATCGCCATCAGCCAGCGCGACGTGGAGTCCCGTGATATGCGGGCGCATGGGGCCGTAAGCGTAGCTGCGGGCGCCGGAGGCGTTGCATGCCGCCATGCCACCCAGACAGGCAGATGCCTCGGTGGGATCGGTGGGAAAGAACTGCTCGGGGGACTCTTGGAACTCCTCGTAGGCCTCAAGCGATGCCTGGTCCCAACCAGCGGTCGGCAGTACCTTCTTGCTCAGCTGCTTACGCAGCTCCGAGAGCACAACGCCCGGCTCCACGCGCAGCAGAAATTGGCCTTGTTCATCGCGGCGAAGGCCCAAGTAGCGATTCATACGGGAAGTATTGAGGATATGCCCACCGTGGGGCACGGCACCGGCGGCAAGGCCGGTTCGGGCGCCCTGAACCGTTACCGGGACACGCTCGGCATGGAGCGTTTCCAAAATGGCACGGACCTCGTCTTCCGTTGTCGGAAACGAGATGCTCGATGCTTCGCCCGATGCACGAGATTCATCGCGGCCATACTCTTCGAACTCATCGGTGAAGGGTTTAATGGTTGCAGACACGCGAACTCCCCCTTTAGCTAACTACAGTGTTTGCAGGGAGATGTTACCGCATCGTTTCGTCGACGTGTTCGAGACCGTCTCCATAATTGGCGATTTTTACGTTTGTGCAATTCGGCGAACGGCAAGGCTTCCTCGGCAGACGATGCTTTTGACACATATCGCCCCGCCGTCGCCGACCGCTCGATTGTCGCTCGAAAAAAGTTGAAGTAATTTTTTCCACCTTTTACCTGCGGAGATGTCAATCCGTCAAGCATTTGGTCAGAAATTGGTCAAGTAGCGGCTGATACGGTCGGCGTCGACAACCAAAACCGATAGAAGTTTTGGCCCCAGAAGCAGGGAGGTTCCCATGGCATATTACTGGCCCCAGTACGGCGTCGCCATCGAGGTCGACGACGATCCCTATCTCCTGCCTTTCGACGAAGAGGCGTTCCCCGATACGGCGGTCTACCACGTCACCACCGATGTTATCTGCGACCCCGAGTCGTTCTCGGCGCTCGCCCACCACATCGCGCGTATCCACGACATCGAGCTCCCTCACGACTTTGACGAGCTCATCTACTCGCGCCGCCTGATGCTTCACATGCTCTTTGGAGCGGACCCGTCCACGTTCGCACGTGTCTACACCACCAAGGACGCCGCATGAGTGCGAAGAAGCCGCCCCGCCTCGCAGGACTGGGGCGTCGCAAGAAACTCGTCGTTGTCTGCCTGGCTATCGTCTGCGCCCTCATCGCCGTAGGGCTATACGCCTGGCAGTCGCAGCCCGTGCCCGAAGCGGGCGCCTCAGTCACGACGGCAGAGGGCAAATCGCGACAAGAAATCCAAGATGAGCTCGATGCCATCGTCCACGACAACATGATGACGATTTCGGTCGCGCCGGTCGCTCAGCTACAGGAGGACGGCAAGCTGCGCGTCAACGTGCAAAACGTCCAAGACAATAAATTTCCCCAGCGATTCCGCGTCATCCAAAACGACGAGACCATGTACGAATCCGGTGTGGTCGAGACCGGCAAGACAATCGAGACGTGCCCCGCCGGCGACATCAAAGAAGGCGAGGCATACATCGAGATCCAGGCACTCGATGCCAAGACCCTCGACAGCCACGGCAATCCGACACGTGTCAGGGTACGGGTTGAGCAAGCCGAGAACTAGCTTTTTCGGCCGACGCGGCACCGCACGCAATTCACCAGCATTCGTCCAATCATCGCGGGGACGGCCCGCGGCGAATAGAAAGGAACGACCATGGACATCACCAGGAACATGAACGGAGCCAGAGCGCTCGTCGTGGGCGCAGGGCTCGCGCTCGCGCTCGCAATGGGCGCCGCCCCGACGCCAGCTCTGGCAGCCGGGCGCGTTGGAACCACGAAAGTAATGGTCAGGACCGAGATCGACAACGTAGAGTTCAAAGTTCCGACGGTTATTCCCTTCGTCGCCAAGGCCGACGGCACGCTTCAGGGCCCCTCAGAAGACGCGACCACCATCGACAATCATTCGGCCTACGGCATCCATGTCACCAACATGAAGATCGACGCCATGAACACCTGGACCATTGCCGCCGACGCCAAGGCCGGAACCGCGCAGAATTCCATCGACTTTAAGGTCGGCCCCGACGGCGCACTCCAGAACGCCAGCGCCGCAATGCAGGAGACGGGCCTCGATCTTTCCAAGAATGCAGCCTTCGACATGGGCTACCAGGGCATTGCCGGCGGCACGGACAAAATTAAGCTCAAGACAAGCGGAAACGTCGCCCGCGTCACGCGCGACATCTTCCGCGTAACCGGCGAAGGCGATCAGGTTGCAACGATCACCTGGACGGTCGAGCCCGGTGCGCACACGGCATAAGGCTATCGCCCTGGCCGCCACCGTCAGCATCCTAGCGTTTGGGCCAGCCATGGCCTTTGCCCAGCAAGAACAGGCACAGGCCGCCACGCAAGTGACGGTCGATCTCTCGGAACTCGACCGCGGCGACCGCGAGGAACCGTTGGCGCAGACAGGCGACAGACGATGGCTCTTGGCAGTAGGTGCCACAACAGCAGGCGCGGGGACCGCCGGCCTCGGTCTGCACATCAAACACAGCCAGAAACAAAACACGGATAGGCCGCACTAAATTAGCTAAGGAGACCCCATGGCATCGAAGAACCTTTTGCCCGTCGTCGCACTCTGCGGCGCGCTCGCAACCGGAACGCCTGTCGCCGCTTGGGCGACTCCCGTCATGGCAGACTCCTTACCAGCAGCCCTAAGCTCCGCACCAAATCCGTCGAGCGCCATTGCGTGTAAGCGTTTTTCGATTGCACAGGCCGCAATCTCAACCTCGGGATGCCTTCGTCGTAATACGGACGGCTCGATAGTCGTGGATATCAATCGTTCGAACAAGGTAAACGGCTCCCAGGCGGGGTGCGCCGTCTGCACGTGGCGCTCGGTTGTGCTCGATGCAGATGGCGATCCATGCAATTTAGAGCTGCGCATCGACATCGCTTCGGTCGATGACTCGGCGAACGGAGCGAAGGTCGCCTTTGACGGTGCGTTTTTCGAGAAAGGAGGCGGTATATGTCTGGGCTGCGCCGCCGCGAATGTAGACGACACGCAGCCCACCCTCTCATTCACGGCATCGTTGCGGCTGGCCAAAGCCGGCACCGATGCCATCGCGGCGGGAGAAGCATCCCTGCTGTTCTACGCCGCCAGCACCAAAGATACAGACGCTCATTTCGAGAAGCCAGCCGGATCACTCAGCCTTACACGAGGGATAGAGGCAGGCCCTATTGAAATCGATGCCCACGCGCAAAGCAGGCAACGCATTCTTGCCGACCCGGCGCTTCTCGAAATGGAGTGGAACGGATCCGGAGCCATCGGAATTCTCCCCTCCGCGCTTGACGCCAAGACGCTCCCCTCAAACGACGAACCCATCAACGCAACCATACAAGAAGAGAGTGCGGACAAGGAAGCGGGTGCGGGCGACACGTCATCGCCGACAAACAGCGTCCCAGCTTCTTTCGAAGCACCGAATGAGCCCGCTACCGATCAAAACGATCCCGAGCTCGCGGACAGTCTGGGGCTTGCTGATCCTCAAGAAATCGATGAAGGTAACTGCTGCGTGTTTGCCGCGCTCGACCACACGGAGGTCATCGACGCTGCAAGCATCGAAGTTGCCGCCGCCAATCAGCCCGTCCGCAAGTCGGCCATCATCGCATTTCCTGAATCCATCGAAGTCGTCTTTTTGCCATCGGGCGAGGTCGTGGCCCCAACACTGCTCACCTTGTTGGGCGCCAAGAATACTCGAAACGAAATTAAAAAGGTCACGGTTGTCGACCCTGCAACCACCGCTAAATTGCGCCTATACGCCGTTGCCCCAGACGGAGGCAAGACCTTGGAATTCGATGGCGACACACTCCTAGCCTGGCGACGTCTGGACATTATGCAAGACGTCTCGTATCAGATCGAACTCGAAGGGGTTGATCGTACCCGCGATGCCAATATCATCGCCGCGGCTATTGAATCCCCACAGCGGCTTATGACACTGCGCTTTGACTACTATCCCTATGTCCCGACAACCACCTGAGGCTTAAATACTGCGCGTCGTTGCTAATACCACTTATATAACGTATTAGATGAGTCGCGATGTGTCTCGCATTCCATTCTGCTACGATTGCCACGTTGGCATCAATACAGGAGGGCTCATGCCGGGCTTGGGAACAATCATCAACGTTGTCCTTTTAGTTGCGGGCGGTCTTTTGGGATTAGCGGGCGGTCGCTTTATCACACCGCGTATCCAAGACACGCTCATGAAAGCGTCGGGGCTGTGCGTCCTGTTTATCGGCCTTGGCGGCACCATGCAAAAGATGCTCCTTATCGATGGAAAGGCGCTGTCGACCACCGGTACCACCATGCTCATCGTCTCATTTGCGCTCGGTTCGCTCATCGGCGAGGCCGTCGACTTGGAAGCCGCCATTGAGAACCTTGGCGAATGGCTCAAGCGCAAAACCGGCAGCGAGGGCGATAACGAGTTCACCAACGCTTTTGTCTCGACTTCGCTCACCGTGTGTATCGGCGCCATGGCCATTGTGGGATCGATTCAGGACGGCCTGCTCGGCGACTGGTCAACGCTTGCCCTCAAGGGCGCACTGGACTGCATCATCGTCTGCACCATGACGGCCTCACTTGGCCGCGGCTGCATCTTTTCCGCCCTGCCCGTCGCCGTGTTCCAGGGGACGATCACGCTGTTTGCCGGTGCACTCTCCCCCATCATGACCACGGCAGCCCTCGACAGCCTTTCGCTCGTAGGCTCCATGCTCATCTTCTGCGTCGGCGTCAACCTTATCCGTCCTCAGACCTTCCGCACTGCCAATATGCTTCCCTCCGTCATCATCGCCGTCATCTACGCCCTCCTGTTCTAAATCTATCTACGTAGCGGTATCTCGAACATCTGTTTGATGCTGTGCTATGATATGAGGTCACCGTAGCTGCGTTCGAGAGGAGGAGCGGTGGCCGACCAGGACATCAAGATGCTCATCGAGCGCATTATGGCCGAGGCTCGGACCCATCAGTCCGCCCGCTTCTCAAACGAAATCTACGCAGACGAGCCGATTCTCAAGACCGGCCGACAGATGCAGAACTTCCTCCCCGACCAATACCGCAAGATGCGTGAGATATCGCGTTGGCAGGATGACCCAAAGGGCGGCGCGGGCCGTTGGCTTTCGGAAGCCGAACTTTTCTACCGCCAAGGTCTGCTGATGGCCGACTTCGAGGACGATTGCCCCTACAACGGCACCTTTAAGTCGTACTTTCCCACCTACAATGCCATGAGCGATCGACAGTTGCGCGGCTACTTTACCTGGCGTGCCCAAGTGCGCCGCGGCAATATCGAGGAGACATCGACCTCGTTTGCCTTTCTGTATCTCTACGAATTGATCTGCGGCATTGGCGTCGACAATCCGCGTGACGGCTATGGCAAGATCAAGGCATTTTGGGATGCCTATCGCGCCTTTGAACCCGGCATCGACCGGTTCGCACGCGTGTGGCTGCAGGACTACGCCGTGTTCCATGAGCTCGACCCCAAGCTGCTTCGCGACTCTAAAACCGTCGCATTCGACAACGCCCTCATCGAGCTGCGCCGCGCAGCGCGAGACCTTGTACCCGCGCCGGCGCCGTCAGACCTGCCGCCTGCGCGTCGCAAGACCTCCGGGCCCACGCTTCCCCTTCCGCCCGATGAGGCACATGAGGAGCGGCTCATGGCTGCCATCGACGCACTCTCGACATACAACCTGAATAGCTCACGGCTCGACCGTTCCCACCATCGCGACCTGCGCCACGTGGCATGCGCCGTGTATGTCCGTATGGCGCGCTACTATGACACGCACCGAAAAAACGGCATCGTAGCGAGCTTGTTTGGGGAGGAGACGGCCATGCCCTACACCATGTTTGCCTCGGCCGTGTTCTTTGCTCCCGAGCGCCACGAGGACTGCGAATATCGCCTGGACCCCATTCACATCTACCGTTGCCAAAATGGCTTTTGGGAATGCATGCGCATCCACGGCAGCAGACAAAAAAGTAGCAAGCTCGGTGAGATGATGCGCGCTTGTGACCAGCGCCTGCGCCTGGCCCTGGACCCTGCCCATCCCCTTAAGGAAGAAAAGATCCCCAAATATCTGGCTAAAATTATCGATGACGAGATCACGGCATGGCTTTCATGGGATGCCGCGCATCAGCCCGTCAAGATCGATATCGACCTAAGCCAGCTGGGGCACATTCGGAGCGCCGCCGCACAAACGCGCGAGGCGCTTTTGATCGACGAGGAGCGCGAGGACGGCACGCTTGCGGATGCCGAGGCGGCAGTTGCCGAACGACGGGAAGCCGAGCCCGTGGCCGACACGATCGCCGAACCAGTCGCGACGACCATGCAGCAGGACGAGGCTAGCGAGCCGACCATCTCCACCGAGCAGTTTGGCGTCGTAGCCCCGCTCCTCGCATCGGCGCCCACGCCCGCCGACACCGCGTCCGCACTCGACCCCGCCGCAGACGCCTATCTTCGAGCACTACTCGAGCAAAACGCAGCGCAGACGGCATCGGCGGTGGCAAAGTCGGGCAAGAGTGAGGACATGCTCGTCGACAGCATCAACGAAGTGCTCTTTGGCCTGGTGGGCGACACCATTATTGAATTTGGCCCAGCAGGACCGCAAATTATCGAGGACTACGAAGCAGACGTGAGAGGATACTTAGACCATGAGTGATACCGCATCCGCAGCACCCCGCGTGCCCAAGCGCGTCGCCGCCGTCATTCTCAACTCGCTCAAGGGCGGCGTTGTCCCGCGCATTGGCCTTCCCTATATCACCGTGGGGCGAGAGGTCGAGATCCGTGCTCTGCTCACCGACCTGAGCCTCATCGCCGATGGCGGCGCAAGCTTCCGTTTTCTAGTCGGTCGCTACGGCGCCGGCAAGAGCTTTTTGCTCCAGACCATCCGAACGCATGCCATGGGCGAAGGCTTTGTGGTCGCCGATGCCGACCTTTCCCCCGAACGCCGTCTACAGGGCGGCCAGGGCCAGGGCCTCGCCACCTATCGCGAGCTCATCCGCAACATATCGACCAAGACGCGCCCCGAGGGTGGCGCGCTCAACCTTATCCTGGATCGCTGGGTCGCCTCGTGTGCCGACGCCGATGAGTCTGCCGTTAATGCCCAACTGGCCCCGCTCGAGGAGATGGTCCACGGCTTTGACTTTGTCCGCATGCTCCGCCGTTATCGCACGGCCGTCTCGGAGGGTGACGAAGACGCCATGAGCCGCGTGACCAAATGGATTCGCGGCGAGTACCGCACCAAGAGCGAGGCGCGCGCCGAGCTAGGCTCCTCGACCATCATCAGCGACGACGACTGGTACGACTACGTTAAGCTCATTGCGCGCTTTTTGGTCTGCAGCGGCTACAAGGGCATGTTGGTGCTCATCGACGAGCTCGTGAATCTATACAAGATTCCCAACGCGATCACGCGCCAATATAACTACGAGAAGATCCTGACCATGTACAACGACACGCTCCAGGGCAAAGCGCAGTACCTGGGCGTGATCATGGGCGGCACGCCGACCTCTATCGAGGACCGCCGCCGCGGCGTCTTTTCCTACGAGGCCCTTCGGAGCCGTCTCGCTCAGGGCCGTTTTGCGCGCGATGATCTCAAAGACATGCTCGCGCCCATCATCCGCCTGCAGCCGCTCACCTACGAGGAGCTGCTGGTGCTCATCGAAAAGCTCATGCAAATTCACGCCGGCTACTTTGGCTGGACGCCCACGCTTACCGAGAACGACTTGGTGGACTTCCTCAAGATTGAGTTTGGCCGCGTGGGGGCCGACACGCATCTGACGCCCCGCGAGGTCATCCGCGACTTTATCGAACTGCTCGATATCCTGTGTCAAAACCCCGATGCTAACGTGGCCGAGTTACTGCAAAGCGTCGGTGGCGACGCGCTGGCGCCGGCAGCCGCAACAGACGACACCGGCACCGCAGGCGGCGACCGCAACTTCGCCGAGTTCACCATCTAACCTGCCAAAAAGGGACAGGTTTATTTTGGCAGGTTTTATCTGGGCAAACGCCGATGTTGCAAGCTATCGAGCCGTTGCCCGTTGCGTTGATCAGCCCGTTGTTGAGAGGAGGTCCCATGAACGCCTTTGACCGATATGCCCCGTTTATCCAAGACTTCATCTACTCCCACGATTGGGAGAGTCTGCGCTCCATCCAGGTTGCGGCGGCAGATGCCATCTTCAACACGCAAGACAATGTGCTCCTGACGGCATCCACGGCATCTGGCAAAACTGAGGCGGCCTTCTTTCCCATCCTGACCGAGTTTTGGGAGAACCCGCCCGCGAGCGTGGGCGCCCTCTACATTGGCCCCCTCAAAGCACTCATCAACGACCAGTTCGTTCGCCTCAACGACCTCTGCGAAGAGGCCGATATCCCTGTCTGGCACTGGCACGGCGATGTCTCGCAGTCGCACAAGGCCAAGCTCATCAAAAAACCGAGCGGCATCTTGCAGATTACGCCCGAATCACTCGAGGCGCTCCTGATCCATAAGCACATGGCGATCCCGCGCATGTTTTGCGACCTGCGCTACGTGGTCATCGACGAGGTCCACTCGCTCATGCGCGGCGACCGTGGCGGGCAGACGCTCTGCCTTGTCGAGCGACTCTCGCGCATGGCCGGCGTGCAGCCCCGCCGAATTGGCCTTTCGGCCACCATCGGCGACCCCGAGCGCACGGGTGCCTTTCTCTCACAGGGAACGGGGCGCAACTGCGTTATCCCCCGTTTTGAGGAACCGCGCCGCGTGTGGCGCATCTCCATGGAGCACTTCTATAACTCGGGTCCCCAGGCGCAGCAGCGAGGATTCGAGAGCGCAGGTCCCCAAGAGGCCGAGGTGCTTGCGTGCGAGCGCATCGAGGCGGCGACGCCCACGGCACTACCCACCGGCACCCAGGACAGACGTCACAGCGGACAACTCACGCAGGAGGAGCGCCGC
The DNA here is from genome assembly GCF_003438785.1 of Collinsella sp. OM06-18AC. Taxonomy (NCBI): domain Bacteria; kingdom Bacillati; phylum Actinomycetota; class Coriobacteriia; order Coriobacteriales; family Coriobacteriaceae; genus Collinsella; species Collinsella sp. OM06-18AC. The sequence continues at coordinate 26,085 of NZ_QSTX01000013.1, read as the reverse complement.
CAGCGTCGCGAACAGGCACAGGACAAGGCTACTTCCAGGGATCGCCGCGCTTCCTCGGCCCCCGAGGGCGAAGTCGACATCCCACGGGCAACCGAACAGGCACTTCTCAACCCCACCGACACCGCACCCGACAACGCCGACCCCGGCATGGGCTACATCTTTGAACATACCCGCGGCCGCAAGTGTCTGGTCTTTGCCAACTCGCGCGAGGAGGCAGAGGCCGTGTGCTCCATGTTGCGCAGCTACTGTGATAACCGGCACGAGCCAGACCGCTTCCTTATCCATCATGGCAACCTCTCGGCATCGCTACGCGAGACCGCCGAGGAGATCATGCGCGACGAGGAACAGGCGCAGACAACCGTCACCACCTCCACGCTGGAGCTCGGCATTGATATCGGTCGCCTGAAGCGCGCGTTCCAGATCGATGCACCGTTTACCGTCAGCTCCTTTTTGCAGCGCATGGGACGCACGGGACGCCGCGATCTTCCGCCCGAGATGTGGTTTGTCATGCGCGAGGAGGAACCCGAGCCGCGCACGATGATGCCCGAGACCATTCCGTGGAAGCTCCTCCAGGGCATCGCGCTCGTACAACTCTATCGCGAGGAAAAGTGGGTCGAGCCGCCCGAGCTCGATCGACTCCCCTACAGTTTGCTCTATCACCAGACCATGTCGACGCTCGCCAGCACCGGCGAGCTCACACCGGCCGAGCTTGCTCAGCGTGTGCTCACGCTCAGCTATTTCCACCGCGTCTCAGCCGATGACTATCGCATTCTGCTGCGCCACCTCATCAAGATCGACCACATCCAGGCCACCGAGGGCGGTGGGCTCATCGTGGGTCTCGCGGGCGAGCGCATCATCAACAACTTTAAGTTCTACGCTGTGTTCCAGGAAAACGAGGAGTTTACCGTTCGCAGCGAATCGGCCGAGCTGGGCACGATCGTTAATCCGCCCCCGCCCGGTGAGCGCATCGCCATCGCCGGACACTGCTGGATTGTCGAGGAAGTGGACTGGAAGCGCCACACTGTCTTTGCCACGCAGGTCAAGGGCCGGGTGCCGGCCTACTTTGGCGACTGCCCCGGCGACATTAACACGCATGTGCTCGAGCGCATGCGCAAGGCGCTCAACGAGCACGCGACATATCCGTACCTTATGGGTAACGCACGGGCCCGCTTGGCGCAGGCTCGTCATACCGCCGAGATTTCGGGGGCGGGAACCAAGCCGCTCATTAACCTGGGCGGCGATACCTGGGTGCTCTTCCCCTGGCTGGGCAGCTACGCCTTTTTGGCGCTCGAGCGCATGCTCAAAATTAAATGTGCCGCGGAGCTGGGCCTTCGCGGGCTCGATCCGTCACGCCCGTACTTTATGCAGTTTAAGATGAAGGCCGACGAGGAGACGTTCTTTGAGGTGCTCGCCGCCGAGGCCGAGAAGGACTTCGATCCCATCGAGCTCGTCTATCCTGGCGAGGTGCCTTACTTTGACCGCTACGACGAGTTTGTTCCCGAAGAGCTCGTGCGCAAGGGCTTTGCCGAAGGCGTGCTCGACATCGAGGGTATGAAGCAGCGCGTTCTCGGCTGGCGCGATCACGCCTAAGACCAGTCTTTTTTTGACGGGGAGACTTACTTGTCGTGAAGGACGGTGCCGAGGAAGTCGGTGTCGAAGGGCACGGCTTCGGCAAAGGCGTAGTCGCCGTCGCTGGCGATGAGCAGGTAGTTTTCCTCGCCGCCGAACTTCGCATCGCCACATGGGACCACCCAGGCGTGGACGAATACCTCGAGTGCCGTGGCAGCGCAGTCGCGAAGGAACGTCACATCGCCCCCCTCGTTTGCGCTCACAATATTGGCCACGTAGATACCCCTGGGGTTCAGGCTGCCTCGCACCAGGCGCAGCGCCTCAACCGTCGCCAGCTCGCGAACGGGCTCGGCACCGCCAAAGCAATCGCTCACGACTACGTCGTAGCGACGATGGCCCACGCTCGTCACACCCAGATACGAGCGAGCCTCGGCGGTAATCACCCGCAGGCGATCGCCCACCGTGTGCTCCAGTTCGTCCAGATAGAACCAACGGCGCGCCAAGCGCGTTATCTCTCCGTCATACTCGATGACGTCCATACGCAAGCCCTCATGCGACAACAGTGCAAACTTGGGATAGGAAAACCCACCGCCGCCGAGCATAAGCATGCGGTCGATGCCGTGACCATAAGCGTCGCGCATTGCATCCTCGGCCTCAAACACATCGTCAAATGCACGATAGTACGCAAAGGCCGGCTCCGCCCAACGCTCGCCAACATAGCTCGCGCTTTGGTAAACGCCGCCCTGCACGAGCACACGGACCTCGTCACCGCCCTCATTGTGCATGCGCTTCACCCGCGCCAGCCCGTTGCGGGTACGTGCGACCTGCAAACAGGCAGCGCGAACAGCGACGGCGGCCGCACCAAGCGCCGCGGCTCCCAGGGCAACGCCGGCAACGACGCCGGCAGAAACACTTGGCTTGTTCATCTAGAGCTCCTTCTGCAGATAGAGTCCATGGTCATAAAACCCAAGATGGCGATAGTACTCGCGCGTACCGATCGCGCTGATCACGTTGATGTGCGTATAACCGGCATCCCGAGCTATCTGGCACGCACGCTCCACGAGCAAACGTCCCAATCCATGGTGCTGCGCCGCCTGACCCTGATCGCCCACGCGCGCCGCCATGCCGTACACGTGCACCTCGCGAATCATCGCCTCGTCCGGCGTCGTCGGCAGCTCGTCCACATGCGCGGCAACAAAAGCGCGATCGGGCAGCGACAACCGCAAAAAGCCCGCGATCTTGCCCCGCGGCGTCACCCATTGCAAAAAGTGCTCGTAAGTCACCGGCGTCTCGTACGCCACTTCCTCATCAAGGGTCAACTCGTCCAGGTCGGCACCCGCCGTGCTGATCTCGCGATAGCGAATCTCACGCACCGTCGCACCGTCACCCCGAGCAGCCAGGCGGTTCTCGACGAGCTGACGCAGGTTGGGCTTCTTGTTGCCCACCATGATGTCGTCGGAGCTAAAGTCGCGAATCATGCGGCTGATACGACAGAATGCCGGCGTCACCACGATGTCATCGGCCAACACGTCGAGCAGCTCTTCCTCGGTATAGGGGCGCCACTCGCCACGCTCGTAACAGCCCACCAGACGCGAGCCCTCGATGAGCGCGCACGGGTAGACCTTGACCTCGTCGGGCATAAAGGCGCCCTCGGTCATAAAGCGCTCGTAGTCACGCTTGTCCCCCTCAGGCGTAGCACCCAACAAGTTGAGCATAAAGTGCGCGTGGATCTTAAAGCCAAACAGGCGCGCGAGCGAAAACGCCCGCTCGATCTGCGCCACCGAAATGCGGCGCTCGTTGATATCGAGCAGGTGCTGGTCAAGGCTTTGGATGCCCATCTGTATCTTGGTGCAACCCAGGCGGCGGATGAGCGTGAGGGCCTGCGGCGTTACAGCATCGGGGCGCGTCTCGATAACGAGCCCCACCACGCGATGCTTCGCCGTCTCGTTGATGCGCTGCTGGCGCTCGAGCTCCTCCATCGTTGCCGTCTGCCACTCGGTGGCCTCGCCCCACGGCGTACCGGGGCCGTACAGACGACGCACCGCACGGTTGTAGCCGCCCACGGCAGCATCCACACGCCCCTGCTCGTCGGCAACGCCGCTCGCAAGCTCAGCCTCATCGGTCGCAATACCGGCAGCCCGATAGCGCTCGCGACGCTCCGCTACCACCGGCGGCAGGGCATCGGCGGGAGCGTCATCGAGCAGGCGCCCCGCCTCGACACGACTGATGCCCGGACGCGCCAGCATGGGGTTGGCCGCCACGCCGGCGACGGCATCGTCATTGAGCGCACGGAAAAGTTCCGACATAAACCATGTCTGATAGCCTTCCGGATAGTCGCTCCAGGTGCCACCGAGCACGATGAGCTCAATCTTGTCGGTCGCATGCCCCATCTGCGAAAGCGCGGTCAGACGAGCGCTCACCTGCAGATACGGATCGAAGCGGTTTTGCTCCGCGCGGGCGCACGCCGGCTCGTCGTGCAGATAGCTTTTGGGCATGCGCAGATCGCTGGGGCAAAACAGGCAATCGCCCGAACAGGGCCACGGCTTGGTGATGACGGTAATGGTCGCCACGCCCGAAGCCGTGCGACGCGGCTTCATCCTCAGCACTCGCAGCAACTGGCGTTCCAGATCGGCATCGACATTCCACGCAGCCCAACGAGCCGGCTCCTCGCGTTTAACCCGCTGGTAGAACGGCAGCAGACGGCGCTTGGCCAGATCGCGCTTGTCGGCACCCTCACGGCGTGCCTCGGCATGTATCAGTTTGACGAGCGCCTTGTCGTCCACGGTCTCGCCGCGACGCAGGGCCTCGAGTATGTTCAAGATAATCTGTTCCATGCCCCCATTGTAAAGGCAAAGGCGCCGGAGCCGACCTCGGCTTCGGCGCCTTCATCAAACAGCGCGTCTATGCTTACGGGTTTTCGAAAACTGCCCGTCACTCCGAACCAAAGGACACGTCGCCCGAGCCGACCTCAAAACGATACGTGGCGGACTTATCACCGTTGTCGAACTCAAGATTCGAAACGGCCTCACCATCGTAGCCATCCGGGAGGAAATCGCTCTCGAAGTCACCGCTGCCCAGGGTAAGACTCGCCTTAAAGCCCGTAGAGTTCGGAACCGTCATCTCCACATCGCCCGAGCCCACGGTAACATCCATCGAGTTCGCGGGGGCCTGATTCAGGTCAAACGTCACATCGCCCGAACCAACCTCGGCGCTGAGCGCATCAGTCACGCCGCCCGCAAACTTTACATCTCCCGAGTTCAGGAAAAGATCGAAGCCATCGCAGATGATGCCGGCGATCTGCAGATCACCCGAACGTACGTGCGCGTTAACTCCCTTCAGATGTTCGGCAACACGGCGCGGCAGCTCAACCGTAACCGAGCGATCGATTGCCTTACCGTCATCACTGCTAAACTGGGAAACCTTGAGCGTCGAGTCCTCGACGGATGCGATGTTTTGCGTCGCGGCCTTGGAGGCATCCATACCCTCGGCAACGCGCCCCCGCTCGATAACGCGAGTCTTGTTGCCATCAACAACCTTGACGTCCACCGAAGCCGCATTGATATCGAAATCGAGGTAGCGAAACTCATCGGCATCAAAGGTCGCACTCGAAAGCTGCTGAGGCTGAGCGGAATACTTACCGCCATCGTTCAAAACATCGGCGTCAACCGCATCGTCCCTACCGGACAAGCCGGATGCAATAGTGCCGAGATCCCACGGACCATCAAAATGAATCCATGTCCGCGAAGCGCCAAAGACAAGCCCAACAATAAGCACAAACGCTCCGATGCCAACGCCCAGACGCACCTTAGATTCATGCGAGAGCTTCATCATTCATCACCTTCTTTGGCAATCGGCTCAGCGGTAGTCGCGGTAGCCACGTCAGTATCAACCGCAGCGGAAACATCCTGAGCCTTAGCCGCCTCCGGCGCCGGACCAACCTGAATATCCCCGCGTGCCCAATCGCCATCGAGCGCACGCGCCACCCAGTGATAGATGGGGATTGTAAAGAAGATCAGCACGGCAAAGGAGCCACCAAACAGGAACATCAGCAAAAAGAACAGCAGCCAGCACACAGCCCAATACGGAAACGACTGGAACGGGCCCTTCACCGGAGTCGAGCCAGCTGCGCCGCCACTCGTCACCTGCGCCGTAGCGGCATTGGCGGCCTGCGCACTCCAGCTTGCCGCTTGCGCCGCCTTGGCGGCGGCATCACTCGCCTGTGTTGCCGCCTCGGTGGCACGTGCCGCCGCCTCATGGGTGCGTGCGCGCTCTGCCGCCTCGGCCTCGCGCTGACGAGCGCGGTCCTCGTTCTCAAACTCGATATCGTCCTCAATCTCATCGCTCGGATTAAGCAGCTCGTCCAGGCTCACGCCATAGAGTTTGGCGAGCGAGATCAGGTTCTCGGTATCGGGCGAGCTCTCCGCACGCTCCCATTTACTGACCGCCTGGCGCGACAGCCCCAGCTTTCGCGCCAGCCCTTCTTGGCTAAAACCCTTGCTGCGACGAAGGTCGGCGAGCCGCTGCGCAGTTTCTACATTCATGGTTCCTCCTATGTGATGCCAGCCGTGCCGCCGGACCGTTTTTGTTCTTAAGGCGCCTTGCACAGTTAAAAATCTATCCGCCACCGCCAAAAGCATGCCACCTATTCTAGTGAGATTTTTGACAACCGGCGGTTGCGGGTGCATATGAGCTGCGGAAATGTGTCCAAACGAAGCAATGGCACCTAGCCCGGTTGTCCCCGTTGCGGCGTTAACGGTAGTATGGTCGTACTTTTTATTCCGCACCGCCAACGGAGGGAGTCCCGCGCCGTGAACCGCGATTTCGCCTCATCGCTCATCCAGCTCAACAACACGTTCTATCGCGAGCACTCCGCCTCCTTTTCCGATACGCGTCAGGCCCCGTGGCCCGGCTGGGTGCGCACCATGGACATTGCGCTCGAACAGCTCGACGTCGCCACGATCGAGCATCCCGTCCGCGTCTTCGACCTTGCCTGCGGCAACATGCGCTTCGAGAACTTTGCCGCCGGCGGCACGCTGGCTGCCAAAGGCGTGGACGGCACGAGCCCCTCGGCAGACGCCAGCTGCCCCTTCGAGTTCTATGGTGTCGACTCGTGCCAGGACCTGGCCATCGATGCACGCGGCCACGCCCTGCGCATTCCCAACCTGCACTTCCAGGAACTCGACGTACTCGACGCCCTTATGAAGCTCAACCCCGCCGAGACACCCGACGTGCTTTTCGACGCCCCGCTCGCCGACATCTCGGTCTGTTTTGGCTTTATGCACCACGTACCATCGTGCGAGTACCGCGTACGCGTACTTGATGCCTTGGTGCGCCAAACGCGCCCGGGCGGCATCATCGCTATCAGCTTTTGGGAGTTTATGAACGACGAGCGCATGGCGCGCAAGGCCGTTCGCGCCGAAGCCCGCGCCGAGCTCACCCCGCCGTTTGAGGGTTACGATTCCGCGCAGTTTGAAGCCGGCGACCACCTCATTGGCTGGCAAAACGACCGCCACGCCTACCGCTATTGTCATCACTTTGACGATCAGCAGATCACCGACCTGGTGCGCGGCGTCCGTACGTTCTACAAGAGCGGCGAGGTCCCCGTGCGCGAGCTTGAGCGTTTCCATGCCGACGGTCGCAGCGGCGAGCTCAACCGCTATGTGGTCCTCAAGCGTCTGTAGGCATCGGCGACTCGCCGCCGAGCCGCGCCGCAACGTTCGGGCAAACTATGCCCATCTTTTTCCAACCCATTGACGGAACGCGCCTGCATTGTGTTCCATACGTATGACCAAGGAGCCTCATGGGAGCCGTCCACGTTCGCACCCCTAAGAACTTTGTGCTCGAGGAGCGCCTGGAGCGCAACGCCAATGCGATTGAGACGAACCCCGAGCCTTATGCCGGGAATTGGCGCGAAGCCTGCGCGCCAGCCGGCGGCGCACCCTTCACCCGCCTTCATCTGGATCTGGGCTGCGGCAAAGGCACCTATCTGGTTGAGCAAGCTCGCCGTGAGCCCGACACGCTCTTTATCGGTATGGACCAGGAGCCCATCTGCATCGCCTATGCCGCACAGAAAATCTGCGAGCAGGGGCTGTCCAACGCACTCGTCCTGCCCCGAGGTGCCGCATCGCTGCCGCAGCTATTTGCCGCAGGCGAGCTCGATGCCATCACCATCAACTTTCCCACGCCGCAGCCCAAGGCCAAGTACGCCAAAAAGCGACTCGTCCATGTCGACCACCTAATGCTGTACCGTCCGCTCTTTGCAGCCGGCGCCACCGTCACGCTGCGCACCGACAGTAGGCCATTGCGCGACTACGCCTTGGGGCAGTTTGCTGCGGCCGGCTATGACACGCTTTGGGTAAGCGACGACGTCCGCCGCGACCATCCCGAGCACCCCGAGACCGAATACGAGCGCCGCACGCGCGAGATGGGTGCCGTCGTCTATGGCATTTGCGCCACACCCGGCGCACATCCCAGTGACGATGCGCTCACGGCGGGTCACATGCAGGAGCAAAGTCTTGCCTGCTACCTGCCCGATAACCTCGATGAGCTCACCTATGTGCCTCTGGGCATGGAAGAAGCCGTCGAGAACTTTAAAAACCGCGCCCGTAAAGGCAAAAAGCGCCTGCCGCAGGAGTCCTAGGGCTTTTGATGGCCGCGGCGTTGACAACCAAGCGCAAATAGGCGCCGACGAACGGCCCTCAAACCTAAGTGAGTAGACTTTTTGACAACAGCCGAGCACAACCCGTATGGCAAAAACTAAAACCGCAGGTAGAGACCTTGCGTAAAAACCATGTGCTCGCGATATCGCAAAAAGTCTACTCACTTAGCTGGCGACTGCACCAAACGGCTGGGCAGAACGCCCATTTCCTGCATTTTCTCGCGCGCTGGCACCCCGCGCCGCCGCTACGCCATAATAGTTGGCGGACAATCGCGAGAGAAAGCAACCACACATGGCACAGACCACGACAGATACCGCCGCCAGCACCGTCTCGGGCGCCGGCGCCGCCAGCTCATTCTCGGGCGGCACGGGAACCGAGGCCGAGTTCGGCTCGCTCGGCGCGCTCTCCCCCACCTGGTGGGAGCCCGAAGACGGCAGTGAGCCCGAACCGTGGCTCACGGCCGATCAGGCCTTCGAACGCTTCTTTGAATGGACGAGCGACCGCGGCATCGAGCTGTGGGATCACCAAGAAGAGGCCCTCATGGACCTGGCTGCCGGCGATCACGTCATTTTGGGCACACCGACCGGCTCGGGCAAATCGCTCGTCGCGCTGGGCATGCTCTTTATGGGCATGGCGCAGGGCAAGCGCTGCTATTACACGGCCCCCATCAAGGCCTTGGTCAGCGAAAAGTTCTTCGACCTGGTACAGGTGCTCGGCCGCGATAACGTCGGTATGATCACCGGCGACACGCATATCAATACCAAAGCGCCCGTCATCTGCTGCACGGCCGAAATCCTTGCCAACGATGCGCTGCGCGAGGGCGAGGATGCCGACGTGGGCTGCGTGGCCATGGACGAGTTCCACTACTTTGCCGACCCCGATCGCGGCTGGGCTTGGCAGGTACCGCTGCTCACCCTGCCCCACACGCAATTCATGCTCATGAGCGCCACGCTCGGCGATGTCACCGCGATCGCCGCCTCACTCGAGGAGCACACCGGCGCTACCTGCGACTTGGTCGTCGATGCCCCACGCCCCGTGCCGCTGAGCTACGACTACGTGACGACCTCGCTCGAGGGCACCGTCGAGCTCGCAATGCGCCGCGGCGAGGCCCCGCTCTACATCGTGCACTTTAGCCAGGACGCCGCACTTGCGACGGCGCAATCCCTCGCCAACTTTGGTATTGCCAGCAAGGAGCAGCGCGAGGCCATCAAGGAGGCGGCCAAGGGCACGAGCTTCTCGACGGCCTTTGGCAAGATTCTTAAGCGCTTGCTCGGATGCGGCGTCGGCGTGCACCATGCTGGCATGTTGCCGCGCTATCGTCTGCTGGTCGAGCGCTTGGCACAACAGGGCCTGTTGCCCGTCATCTGCGGCACCGATACGCTCGGCGTCGGCATCAACGTGCCCATCCATACCGTGGTGCTCACCGCGCTCACCAAGTTCGACGGCTACAAGATGCGTCGTCTGCGCGCCCGCGAGTTTCATCAGATTGCCGGTCGCGCCGGCCGCTCGGGCTTCGATACCGAGGGCATGGTGATTGCCGAGGCACCCGAGCACGAGATCGAGAATGCCAAGCTCATGGCCAAGGCGGGCGACGACCCCAAGAAGCTCCGCAAGATTAAAAAGAAGAAGGCCCCCGAGGGCTTTGTCACCTGGAACAAGCAGACCTTTGAGCGCCTGATCGAGACGCAGCCCGAAACGCTCAAGCCGCGCCTTCGCATCACACACTCCATGGTGATTAGCGTGGTCGAACAGGGCGGCGACGCCCGTGCCCGCGTGCACGACCTCATCGAGACGAGCCTGCAAACGCCCGAGGAAAAGGCAAAGCTCGAGGTTCGCGCCGACGAAATCTTCGCCACGCTCATCGATTCCGGTGTCGTCGTTCGCACCGAGGTGCCGCCCGCACCCGACGCTCCGGCTGACGCCGCGCCGGACATCGACTACGCGCTGACGGTCGACCTGCCCGAGGACTTTGCGCTCGATCAGCCGCTCTCGCCGTTCTTGCTCGCCGCGTTGGAGCTGCTCGATCCCGAGAGCGAGACCTATACCATGGATTTAATCTCAATGGTCGAGGCGACGCTCGAAGATCCCAAGCAAGTGCTGCGTGCGCAGGAGCGTGCCGCACGCGATCGAGCTATGGCCGAGATGAAGGCCGACGGCATCGAGTATGAGGAGCGTCTGGAGCGCATTCAAGACGTCACGTACGAAAAGCCGCTCGAGGATTTGCTCGACGCCGCTTTTGACAAGTACTGCCAGGAAGTACCCTGGGCAAACGACTACCAGCTCTCTCCCAAGAGCGTCCTGCGCGATATGCTGGAAAGCGCGAGCGATTTTAAGGGCTACATTCAAAAGCTCGGCATCGCCCGCTCCGAGGGCATTTTGCTGCGCTACCTGGCAGAGGCTTACCGTTCGCTCGACCGCACCGTACCCATCGAGAAGCGCGACGAGCGCCTGCGCGACATTATCTCGTGGCTGGGCTTTGTGGTGCGCTCGGTCGACTCGAGCCTGGTGGACGAGTGGGAGAACGCCGGCAACCCGGCAGCCCTCGACGCCGCGCCGCCGCAGGGCATCGACGAGGTCGTGGCGGATCGTCGCGGCTGCACGCTGTTGGTGCGCAACGCGCTCTTCCGCCGCGTGACTCTTGCCGCCCGCGAGCATGTGCGCGACCTGGGCGAACTCGACGACGACTGGGGCATGAGCGAGATCCGCTGGCAAAAAGCACTCGACGCTTACCACGAGCAGCACGAGGAGATTCTCACCGACGGCGACGCGCGCTCCTCTGCTATGTTCTCGATCGACGAGTCCGACGAGAAGGCGCTCCACGTGTGGCACGTGCACCAGATTTTTGCCGACGAGGACGGCGACCACGACTTTGGCATCATGGGCGATGTCGATCTGGACGCCACGCAAGACGGTGGCGAGGTCATCTTCAAGAACTACCGCGTCGGTTTTATCGAGGATTTGCTCGAGGATTAGCCAAGCATATTGGGACGAAACGAAGCGGGGCTGTTGGCAACATCGCCAGCAGCCCCGCTTTTTCACTATCCGCTATGCCTTACTCGGCATCCTCGACCTCATACGAATCCGCCTCGGCTGGCTCCTCGTTTGTCTCTGGCGCAGCCTCGCGTGCCTCGTCAAACGCTGCCTTCATGGTCTTGTTGCCCCATGTGAGCTTGCGAATGGTAAGCTCATCGGCCTTGTTGTGGGCCAAGCGTAGGTTCTCGGTGCTGCGGCGCAAGTCGTCCTTGGTCTTCTCGAGCTGCTTAATGGCGGCATCGATCTCCTTGATTGCCGACTCGAATTGCTTGCTCGCCAGGTTGTAGTTGCGCGAGAAGCCATCCTTGAACTTCTCCATCTTGGCTTCGAAGTTCGTGACATCGATATTCTGCTGTTTGTACTCCGCCAGTTCCTGCTTATAGCGAAGCGAACCCATAGCGGCGTTGCGAAGGAGCGTAATCATGGGGATGAAGAACTGCGGGCGGATCACGTACATCTTCTCATAGCGGTAACTCACGTCGACGATACCCGCGTTATAGAGGTCACTCTCGGGCTCCAGCAGGGTGCAGAGCACCGCATACTCGCAGCCTTTCTGGCGGCGATCGTGATCGAGTTTCTTAAAGAAATCCTCGTTCTTGTGTTTGGTCGCGGTCTCGTCGTTCTCGTTTTTCATCTCGAACATGATCGAAATGATCTCGTTGCCGCTCTCGTCACACTCGCGGAAGATAAAGTCGCCCTTGGTACCCTCGGACGCATCATTATCTTTCTCGAAGTACGCGTTGGGAAACGCCGTCATGCGCAGACGGTTGAACTCAGTCTCGCAGTGCTGCTCGAGCGACTCGCCCACCATCTTGGTGGACAGGCGGACCTTCATGTCCTTAAGGCGCTCAATCTCTTCATCCTTGTAGCGAATCAGGTCATCGCTCGCGCGCTTGGCCTGCGCAAGCTCGAGCTCGTGTGCCGCCTTGGCTTGCTCCTCACGAGAATCGCGCACCGCCAGCTCGCTCGTCAGTTTGGCACGCGCCTCATCGCGCTCTCGCTCCGCCGCGGCGACCGCCTCTGACAGGTTCATTTTTGCCATCAGTTCCTGCTCGCGCAGCTGGGCACGCAGGCCCTCGGCCTCCTGCTCAGACCGAGCCTTTGCGGCGGAAAGCTTCTCCTGCACCTTCGCGCGGTAGTCTGTGAGTGTGCGTTCGGCCTCGCTGCGAGCGGCATCGAGCTCACGCTGAGACTCGGCCGCGGCAGCGGCAAGCGCCATCTCCTGGGCCTTGTCCGCCGCGGCAAGCTTGGCCTGCAACTCGGCAATCTGGGCATCTCGTGCAGCTACATCGTTTTGAGCAGCATTGCGCGCCGCCGACTCGGCAAGCTTGGCTTCGTCATCCTTGCGCCCCAGCTGCGCACGCAAGTTGTCGATTTCGCGCTGGAGCTCGGCGTTCTCCTTTTGAGCGTCGGCACGGGCCTCAACCGCCGCGCGCTGGCTTGCGCTCTCGCGCTCCGCGGCAGCGCCCTCGAGTTTGGCGTGCAGCTCGGCAAGCTCCGCATCGCGCTTGGCGAGTTCTTGCGCCAGCTGCTGGGCTGCAGCGTTCTTCTGCTCGACAAGCTGAGCGTCGCGCTGAGACTCCGCCTTTTGCAAAGCAGCCGTCGAGCGCGAGCGCTCAAGCTCCAGCGCCTGCTCGCCCTCGCGCTGAACAGCCTTCACGCGCTCGTCCAGGTCGCGCGAGAACTCGGCGTCGCGCACCTGCTTGACGATATCCGCATAACCGGACGCATCAACCTTAAAAACTTCACCGCAATGCGGGCACTTGATCTCGTTCATGGCAGCTCCTCGATGGACGCAAATTTCAACCGCCTACACTCTACCGCGCCGCACGGACAAAAAAGGCGCCGCTGCCATAATGGCAACGGCGCCAGAACCACCACAAAGGCGACTGTCCCCTTTGTGGTGACTTGGGTCCTTACAGGTCGCGGTAGTCGATCAGGCGAAGATCGGATTGAGACTCGAGCCAAGCGCGAAGCTCGGGGTCGATCAGTGCATCGACTTCCTTGGTACGATCGGTCGTGAGCGAGCTGTTCTCCAGGATAAAACGATCGAGATAACCCGGATGGCACACAAAGACGACCGTCTCGCCGTCCACCATCCCGCGAACCGTCTGCATGATTGCCTCTTTGGGCTCGTAGCCCGGCTCCATCGAGCGCATCACCATGCGCAGATCAGTATCTCCGCAATGCACCACAGCCGCGGGGTCGAAGCTCGCCTTTTGCTCCTTAAGGCCCAGCTCCTGAGCAACCGCCGAGATCGCTCGGTTAAGGTTTTTGCTCATGACGGCATGGGCCTCAAAGTAATCGGGCTCGCGGCCCACGATCTCGACAAAGCGGTCATGCTGCGCGCGGATCTCGATGCAGGCCTCGTCGAAGTCTATCAACTCCTCGCCGCGCTTAAAATGATCGCGGAAGGTACGGCTGCTATGGAACTCATCATTCTCGTTGAGCATGCTCGGAATGAGCGCCGGGTCGGCACACGGCTTGCCCAGGCACACGTTGGTATGCTGACCCACCGCAATGCCGGCATCCGCCACGAGCGACCAGCCACGCTCGGCCTCGGGCATATTGGGCATAAGTCCCGCCGAGCGCACCAGGCCCTCATTGATACTGCGGGCAATCCCCAGGTTAACGGCATACGAATAACCGATATCATCGGCACGAATGAGCAATTGCTTCATATTGACCCCCATCTACGGAAAGGGACACTTGAAGCGCAGCCAAGTGCCCCAGATAATTGTCCTACCGAACGGATGCTTTAGGCTTTGGCGGCAGCAGCGTCTTCGTCGAGCTGCTCCTTGGTAAAGCCAAAGAAGTAGGCGATGGCAGCGGCGGCAACAAATGCAGTGCCCGATGCAACGCAGCCCCATACGAGATTAGCAGTTCCGCCTGCAACATAACCTGTAATACCAAGGATATTAGTTGCGCCCAAAACATACGTGGTCACATTAGTGAGAGCCGCGATCAGGCCGCCGATAGCGCCGCCCGCGACCATGGCACCCAGGCAGCGAGTATACTTAAAGCCGCAGCCATACAGCGCGGGCTCCGTCACGCCACCGACAATGCCGGAGAGCGAGAAACCAAGCATAGCGCCCTTTTCGTCGACCTCCTTAAGGCGCAGGAAGGCACCGAAGGCCATGCCCCACGTGGCGAACTGAGCGATAGCACCCGCGACCATAACGCAGGAGTCAGACCCTGAGGTGAGCACCTGCACAATGCCGAGGGCAATCAGAACCTGGTGCATACCGGTCATAACCAGGAACTCCCAAAGCGCGGCAATGGCGACGAGGGAGAGGATTGTGACGATGCCGCCAGCGTTTCCGAGGCCGAACATAAAGTTGCCGACCAGGTCGCCCAGAATGGAACCAATCGGAGCTAGGGCGCACAGGGAAACGGGGGTCATCACAGCCATGGTGCACACGGGCACAAACACCGTGGAGAGCATGTCGGGGATGATCTTCTTCATGAACTTCTCGACGACCATCAGCACCGGCATAGACAGCAGCATGGGGAGCACGGTCGCAGAATAGTTGTTCAGCTGAGCCGGGAGCACGCCGTAAACCATCGTGGTCGTAGCACCAGAATCCGCAGCGGCGTTGACCAACGTCATGAACTCGGGGGCAATGAGCACGCCGCCGAGCATCATGCCGAGCGGCTGGCTGCAGCCGAGCTGCTTTGCGGCAGCCCAACCCAGATAGACAGGGAGGAAATAATAGCCGGCGTTGTAAATCCAGTTGTAGAAGAAGTTGTAGATGTCAGAATCGGCAGACCAGATACCGAGCATGCCGTCGCCGCAAAGTACGGCAAGTGTGCGGAACATGGCGGCGCCCATGATAATGGGGATCGTCATGCACATTGTCTTGGACAGGTAGTTAAGGGCCTTCTTGCCCGCAGTCTTGACCGTCAGTGGCTCCTTGGTGCCGTCATCGAGGTTCTCGTCAATGGAGCCTTCGCCCTTGACGCCCAGCGCAATGGCGGCGTCATAGACCTTCGGCACGTTCTGGCCAATGATGACCTGATACTGGCCGCCAGACCACTGTGCGCCCAGCACACCCTTGATCTTCTTAACTTCATTATCATTGGGAATGGACTGATCTTTGAGGTTCAGACGCAAGCGGGTCATGCAGTGCGTCGCGTTCGTCACATTGGAGGCGCCGCCGACGGCAGCGAGCACGTCCTCGGCAATCTTCTTGTTATCGACAGCCATGTCGAATCCCTTCTCTTCCAACTAAAGGCCGTGGGACTTCACGGCACCAAGACGCACGATTCCGCTCGCGCCTGCGCAGCGCGCGATACCAGTTGGCAAGAGATTGATTTGCATGTGATTCCCGGGTGGATCGACATGAAAAAAGCCCCGCGCACAACCGACAGAGACCCAATTATGGTCTCGGCAGAATCGGTAGTGCCTCTCGGAGCTGCGCCGTGAGTAACACCCAACACACGGCGAGTATATGCGGCAGATGCGTTCGTTGCGGCTCAGATTACCGACGAACGGTAGCAAACGACCCGCGAACGGTCGCCATGACGGAAAGGAAATACCAGAGAGCCTATTTATCCGAGTGGACAGAAGCCACGCGATTCACATGCATGATCAGATAGACGAGCTCCTCTTGGGCCAATGGCTCGCCAAAGGTCTCTTGAATCAGATCGTCGACACGGTGAGCGCAACGCGATGCCGCCGGATACTGCTCCACGAGCACGTCGTAAAGACCGGAGTTCTCGGTATCGATCGGCTCTTTCTTTGCCACGCGGTCGAGCAGATAGCGCACATGAGTGGCAAAGCGGGCAAAGGCGAACGACGAGCGATCGACCGTCACACCCAACTCTTCTTGAATAATCGCGACCGTCATATCGAGCAGTCGCTCCTCGTGCTGCTCGGCAAGCACGCGCCGCTCGCTCGGCTTAACCGATGCGTTGACAATCGACATGGCAATGCCCGCGGCCTCGCTTCGGGGCATACGCACACGGAAGCTTTTCTGGATGCCGCGAACAGCCAGCTCGCCCAAGCGGTATTCGATGGGATGCAGCTGCTCCAGATCGCGCTCGAGCGGCAACGACACCACCATGTGTTCGCGGGCGCGCTTAATGGCAAACTGGATATGGTCCGCCAGTGTAATGGGGAGGTTAGAGCTCAATTCGTACGAAAGCTGTCCGGTTGCGATATCAGCCAGCTGAGCAGAAAACTCCAGCACCTCGGGGTCGACCTCATCAATAAACGCCAGGTACTTTGAATCAATGCCGTAAAAGGTACGCGTGATGACATCCAGGTCGACCTCATGCGGCATATCGCCAAAGCCGATACCGCGACCCAGCGCGATAAGCTGACGCCCCGCGCCGTCTTCGCAGATGGCAGCGTTATGGTTAATGCGCTGGATAGCCCTCATGGATTCATCGCTCCTACTGAAACGCGCCGCACAGACCATCCGCGCGGCGCGTTCATTCTACCTGCACTTACAGCTACAGTCCAAAGAAGCCTAGGATTTGGTCACGGCTTACGGGCTTGTAGTTGTTGGCATCGAGGCCAACGTCGTAGCGCAGAACCGGGCGCTCGCGATCGCGGTTGCGCGCGTTGGTGCGGTCTCCCCTGCTGTGGATATGCCCGTGCAACATGATGGCGCCACGCGCCTTGCCGTTCCAGCTGAGCATGGGGTAATGGCTCATTACCAGGCGATGGCCCTTCGCGTAACCGGGGGCGACCTCCAGATAATCGCGCACCTCATCCCAAATGTGCGGCGCGTCTGGATCTTCCCAGTCGCCGTCATGGTTACCGCGGATGAGCGTTACGTTCTGACATTCGATGCGCTCGCGCAGGCGCACCGCCTCCGCCAGGGGCAAACGATAGGTAAAGTCTCCCAAGATATAGAGGCGGTCGTCCACAGCCACGCACTCATTGATGGCATCGATGACCTTGCGGTTCATCTCCTCGACCGAATCAAACGGTCGATCCATGTCGTGCAAGATATTCGTATCGCCCAGGTGCAGGTCGGCGGTAAACCACATCATCGTCTCTGTCCTCATTTCGCAACGCGTATAAGACCTGTTTAGTATACAGACGCGGCGATGAGACAGTCACCCAAAGAGCCCGCCGAACAGACCTCGGCGACGCTTGTCCTGCTTTTTCGAAGCGTCATCCCGCGTCTTCTTGCCCTGCCGCTTCTTACGGTCCTGCTCCAACTCATCGTCATCGAGTAGCATATCCCACTCAAACGGATCGTCTGTCAGATCGAACAGGTCATCGTCATCAAACACGTGCGCCTCCATTACCGATTAGCGAGCATCCACAACGTAGTTGAGAAGTCTACGGGCCCGTGCGGACACAAATTCATCCTGTCTGCGTCTTTCAATCGTTTGCCGCAACGCTTGCGCAACGGAACGCTTGCAGATAAGATGGGAACACGGATGGCACCCGTGGCAGCGGGTCTTGCCAACTCCGATACACGTTTTCATCGTGAGAAATGGCCGTCTTCGCTTACGCGGGGGCGGCCACTTTGTTTATCCCTATGTCATCTGATTCTAATGCACAAACATGCGCACGAACTTGTGCTTCCAGCTTGCGTAAGGGGCATAGCGGAACGGCACGTCCAGCCACGTTGCCTTGTTCACGATGCTCTTCTTGTGGCTAAACGTATCGAAGCTCTCGCGTCCATGGTACTGTCCCATACCGCTCGCCCCCATGCCGCCAAAGCCCATATGGCTCGTGGCCAAATGCATAATGGTGTCATTAACACAGCCACCACCAAAGGGCACGTAACGCACAAAGCGCTGCTGAACCTCACGGTCTTGGCTAAAGATATACAGGGCCAGCGGCGTCGGGCGATTCGTGATGAACGCCTCGGCCTCGTCTAGGCTCTCAAACGTCAGCACCGGCAAGATGGGACCGAAGATCTCCTCCTGCATCACGGCGTCATCGGGGGTCACGCCGTCTAGGATCGTCGGCTCAATCTTGAGCGACGACTCGCGCGCCGTGCCTCCAAGCACGACCTTATCGGGATCGATCAGCCCGCGCACGCGCGCAAAATGCTTGGCGTTGACGATATGCCCGTAATCCTCGTTATCGAGCGGATGCTCGCCAAACATACGGCGGGCCTCTTCCTTGATGAGACCCAGCAGCTCGTCGTGCACGCGCGTGTCGACCAGCAGGTAGTCGGGCGCCACGCAAGTCTGCCCCACGTTGAGCCATTTACCAAAGGCGATACGGCGTGCCGCGACCTTCAAGTTTGCCGTCGCATCCACGATGCAGGGACTCTTTCCGCCCAGTTCAAGCGTCACAGGCGTAAGGTTTTTACTTGCGCGCTCCATGACGAGCTTGCCGACCGGAACGCTACCGGTAAAGAAGATCTTGTCCCAGCACTCATCGAGCAGCGCTTCGTTCTCGGCGCGCCCGCCCTCGACAACTGCCACCAGGCGCGAATCAAACGCTTCTTCGCAGATTTGCTTGAGCACTGCGCTCGATGCCGGAGCATAGGCACTCGGCTTGATGACCACGGTGTTGCCCGCGGCAAGAGCGCCAGCGAGCGGCTCGAGCGTCAGCAAAAACGGGTAGTTCCACGGAGCCATGATGAGTGTGACGCCATAGGGCACGGACTGCGTCTTGCACACACTAATAGCATTGGCGAGGTCGCACGGGCGCAAGTGGGCACGGCTCCATCGGGCCACATGCGCAATCTGATGTCGAATCTCGGAAAGCGAGGTGCCGATCTCGCACATATACGCCTCGTCATGTGACTTACCCAAATCGGTCTTGAGCGCATGGGCAATATCGGCCTCGTGGGCCCGCACCGCATCGCGTAAACTCACGAGCGCACGACGTCGAGCATCGACATCAAACGTGGCGTGCGTCTTAAAGTAGGCGCGCTGATCGCCGACGATGCGCGCAATTTCCTCGGTGTTCATGGGCCCTCCTAGTTCTCGTCTTCAAACATACCACCCGCAACGACCTCGTACATATGCTCGAGCTCCAAACGGTCCATTAAAAGCGGAACGGGGTACAGGGGATTGGCCTCGGCATCGGCATGCGCCGCCATCTCAGGAATGTCGGAGTGGCGAATGCCCGTCACATATTTGGGTATGCCCAAGGCGGCGTTCATGCGGTCGACCCAATCGATAAAGGCCTCGGCCGCCAGGCTGTCCTGCGCGTTAGCCGGCGCGATACCGGCCATGCGGGCGAGATCGGCGAGTTTAGGAGCAGCAGCTTCGCCATAGGCACGAAGCATATGCGGCAGGATGATAGCGTTGGCCAAGCCGTGCGGAATCCCGTAACGCCCGCCCAAGCTGTGTGCGATGGCATGCACATATCCAACATAGGAGCGCGTAAAGGCAACACCCGCCTTATACGCCGCCGAAAGCATATTGCGGCGCGCACGCATGTTCTCCCCGTGCTCATAGGCCTCGAGCAAATTGTCGTGGATGAGCTGCACCGCCTGGCGCGCCATCTTGCGCGTGTAGGGCGTGGTGCTACGGCCGATAAAGGCCTCGACGGCATGCGTCAGGGCATCCATACCCGTCTGCCCCGTAATGGAGGCGGGCAGGCCACGTGTAAACTCGGGGTCGTGCACCGCAAAGCGCGGGATCAGCACAAAGTCGTTAATGGGATACTTGTAGTGCGTCTCGTCGTCGGTAATTACCGCTGCAAGCGTGACCTCGCTTCCCGTGCCCGCCGTGGTGGGAACGGCGATGAGCAGCGGCAGGCGACGATGAACGCGCAGCAGGCCGCGCATCTTGTTGATGGGCTTGTTTGGCTGTGCGATGCGTGCGCCCACGCCCTTGGCACAGTCCATGGCCGAGCCGCCGCCAAAGCCGATAATGGCCTGACAGGCGCTCTCGCGATACAGGGACGCCGCTTCCTCCACGTTTGAGACCGTGGGGTTCGCACGCGTTTCGGCATAGACCGTAACGCCAATTCCCTTGGACGCGAGCGCCGTCTCGAGCGGCGCCGTGAGCCCCAGACGGGCAATACCGGGATCCGTCACGATAAGAACCCGCTGTATCGAGCGCTTTTGAAGCACCGCGGGCACGTCCTCGGCATGCTCCAAAATGCGCGGCTCGGTATAGGGCAGGATCGGCAATGCGATGCGAAAAACCGTCTGATATGTTCGGCACCAGGCACGACGGGCTAGATGCATAAAGGAAACTCCTTCATTTGTTGATAGGTCAACATTTGCTCGACCGATTGTACTCAGCGGAGGTCTCGAGCGGCCTGGCAATCGTTAATCAATCAACATCTTCACATGCCCAAAATTATTTTATTAAAAATCATTCCTAATAGGCTTCACATTCGGTCGCATTTATGGATAATAGAACTCGTCAAGACGCACGTCCGGAGAGGGCCCTTACGGGACCGGACGAGCGCTCCATCGCCATCGATCGAAAGGATCGAATCATGAAGTTTGTTTGCCCCGTTTGCGGTTATGTGGAAGAGTTCGACGGCGACCAGCTGCCCGAGGATTTCAAGTGCCCCCAGTGCGGCGTTCCCGGTTCTCGTTTCCTGAAGCAGGAGGAGGGCCAGCTCGAGTGGGCTGCCGAGCACGTTGTGGGCGTCGCCAAGATGGAGGGCGTCTCCGAGGATATCGTTGCCGACCTGCGCGCCAACTTTGAGGGCGAGTGCTCCGAGGTCGGTATGTACCTGGCCATGGCTCGCGTCGCTCATCGCGAGGGCTATCCCGAGATCGGCCTGTACTGGGAGAAGGCTGCGCACGAGGAGGCCGAGCATGCCGCCAAGTTCGCTGAGCTCCTGGGCGAGGTCGTGACCGACTCCACCAAGAAGAACCTCGAGATGCGCGTTGAGGCCGAGAATGGCGCCACCGCCGGCAAGACCGATCTTGCCAAGCGCGCCAAGGCCGCTGGTCTCGATGCCATCCACGACACCGTGCACGAGATGGCTCGCGACGAGGCTCGCCACGGCAAGGCTTTCGCCGGTCTGCTCAAGCGCTACTTTGGTTAAGCCAACCGCCTGAGAGATAATCTCTAGCTCGATAAGGCCCGGACCGCAAGATCCGGGCCTTTTTCGTGTCTAGCGAACCAGTTAACGTCCCAAAAAAGGACCACCTTCGGCATCGGCTTCGCGTCAAAAACTAAGTGAGTAGCCTTTTGGGAACTTGTCAAGCAGACCATCCGTATTGCTTTATAAAACCGCAGGTAGATAGCTTGCCGCAAAACAATCTGGTCGCCATCATGCTAAAAGTCTACTCACTTAGATTTGCAACCGTCCATGATCGGGCCTTTTTGTGTCTAACGGGCATCTTTTTGTCGATTTCTCCCAGTTTTGACCAGTCAACGAATAGCTCAGACCGAAGTAATGCCTCGGCCCCTTGCTCCTCCAAGCTTTTATCGCGATATTCAACATCGAGCAACCTGCACACGGCCTTAACAATCGCGTGGAATCTATCCTCATCGGATATCTGTCCGTGTGTCAGGAGAAATACATCGTAGCCCATGGCCTGAAGCGCCGTCATGCGGTCGGCGTCGCGCAAGCCATCCCCGGCTCGCCCGTGTGAGCCCTTTCCTTGGCATTCAATGGCCACCTGTCGCTCTCCGTCCGGCGAAGACAGAAGTAGGTCAATGTATACGCGGGACTTGCCTACAATCGCCCGAGCACTTGCGCTTAGCGCCACTTCGACATTGAGCTCTATGCCGCAAAAACCTTCGCCTCCCAATGATCGTGGCAACCCAAGCAACAAATACGTCTCAACCTCAAAAGGCGATGCGGCACCCAGTGGAACGAGATGCGATACCGCGACAAATCGCTTGCCGTAACGCATCCCACAAACATCTGAGCAAAAACGGTCAAGGTCTTCGCCCAAAACCAAAGCGTCGCGCCTCCATAAATTTGAGGCGGCGCCGTCCTCGGACGGACAGCGCGCCCAACCCAAGGTTGCCGGAATCGCGCCCGACTCAATTGCACGCGAAAGCTCTGCCTCGAGTGCTGCTGGCAAGGCACAAACCGTAAACAAGCCGCACATCTCCGCCAACACCAAAAGAAGCTGGAGATCCGTCAGATGCCGCGACATGATGAATGCCGTCAGCAGAGGAGACGTAACCAAAAACCCATGTTCCGTTTCCAGCACGGATTCCCTGGGGAACTCGCCTAGGAACAGCCGCTGCCTAATGCTGACAGGGCAAGTCCGCTTGCCTCTCGTCCGAACCAATGTATACAGCGGAAAGCCGAGCACAACCGTAGCCGTCGGGTTACGGGCGAGCTCGCATCGCCGCCGGTCTTCTTCCGGTCGCGGGAGCGGCGGACACAGAGCGCGTGCCTGAGGGGGCAAGCGCCAGTACTTAAAAGCCGATATGTCACAAAGTAGATCCTTCATAGGCACAGGAAAACACGAATTTCAACCCGGGCGCTCACGCATTGGCGCGAACGCACCAAAAATGGCGCCGAACGGACTGCCAAGTTTTCAACAGCCCTCCCCAACTGGCCAAAAGCTTGCCGAGAGCTGGACGAAGCCCTGTTGAAAACCCCATTTTTTTCTCATGCAGGAGCTTTGCGCGGCAAGTGAGTAGACTTTTTTGAACATCCCGAGCAGGCCGGTCATCCTGCTTTTCAAAACCGCAGGTAGATAGCTTGTTACAAAACTGCCTGGTCGCCAAAGTGCTAAAAGTCTACTCACTTAGGTTGCAGAGTGCCCCCATTAGCTGCAATTCCAAGGTAGTTAGTACTTTTGGACTCAGATCGTCATACTGAACAAGAATTTGAGTTGAGTTTTCAGGGACAGATGCGCCATCGGCACACCAAAAACAGTCACCGATATCGATAAAAGGGATGCTCGAGCGCGTGAGGGCCCGTGCAAAAGAGCTTCCGCCCGCGTCACGCTCCACGGCCACGACGCAGTAAAGGCCCGCGTCTGCATGATCGATCGAAACCTCCCCTGCCGGAAACGTTTTCCGTACAAGCGCCGCCAGGCCATCACGCGCCCCACGAGCACGAACGCGCACGCGGTTCACATGTCGCTCGTAATCACCCGATTCCAGCAAACGCGCCAAGGCAACCTGATCAACAGAACTTACCGACGAGGCGTAGAAACCAAGGTTGCGTTTAAACCTCTCCATTAGTTCATCGGGCAGCACCATGTACGCCAAACGTAACGCCGATGAAAGGCTCTTCGAAAACGTGTTGGTGTAGATAACCGACTGGGCGGCATCGATCGACGCGAGCGCGGGAATCGGCTTGCCGGCAAGGCGAAACTCACAATCAAAGTCATCTTCGATGAGATACCGACCTGGCCGCTCGGCAGCCCAGCTCAGCAACGCATAGCGACGTGCAATGCTCGTCACAAGACCGGTCGGATACTGATGAGACGGCATCAGGTGAAGGACATCGGTCCCGGTTTTCTGCAGAGCGCTCAAGTCCACGCCCTCAGCATCCAACGGGACATGCCGCACTTCGCAACCCATGGCCTGATAGATGCGCGTCAAGCGCAAATAGCCTGGATCCTCGACGGCATACACCTTGTCCGCGCCAAGCAACTGAACCAACATGGTATCGAGCAGCTGGGCGCCCGCACCGATAACGATATTGTCGGGATTGACATTCATGCCCCTTGTCCCGCACAGATGGTGCGCAATCGCATGTCGCAGTCGAGCGGTGCCCTGCGCCGGTGCGGGCGAAAAGATTTCACGCTCGTCTTCGGACGTCAGCGTCGCCCGTAGCGCACTTTGCCAAAGCCGCGCCGCCTCCAAAGCGGAAGGAGAAAGTGCGTCGAATCGCTCTGCCTGCCCCATGGCATCATGCGCGCTGGGACCAACAGGGACGGCATCTCGGTCGATATCCCCCGCAGCCAAAGCCAAAACCGGCGCATCCGGAAGCTCGCACGCGTAGTAGCCACGACGCGGCATTGAGCAAATATAACCCTCTGCAAGCAACTGGCTATATGCATTCTCGATGGTAATGACACTGATACCCAGATGACTCGCAAAGGCGCGCTTAGACGGCAGATGCTCCCCTGCCGCAATGCGCCCGGCAACAATATCATCGCGAATTTGCTGGTAAACATACTCATAAAGCGATGCTTCGCCGCGATTTTCCAAATTGTAGTCAAGCATGGGTCTATCACCTGACCTTATCGAATCATTCAATCTGGTATTAGTCTGACCTTGTTATTATCTCGAAAACTGAGTATTTCGCCATACCCAGCTCCCCGATAGGATGTTCCGTCAAGCAATGTACATGCCAACCAAGGGAGCAACCATGGCAGAACAGACCAGCAAGGCCGATCGCGTCAAACTCAATCGCGAGCTCGCGCAGATGCTCAAGGGCGGCGTCATCATGGACGTCACCACGCCCGAGCAGGCACGCATCGCCGAGGAGGCGGGCGCCTGCGCCGTCATGGCACTCGAGCGTATTCCGGCCGATATCCGTGCCGCAGGCGGCGTCTCGCGCATGAGCGACCCCAAGATGATCAAGGGCATCCAGGAGGCCGTCTCCATCCCCGTTATGGCCAAGTGCCGCATCGGCCACATTGTCGAGGCGCAGGTCCTGCAGGCCATCGAGATCGATTACATCGACGAGTCCGAGGTTCTCTCCCCCGCCGACGATGTCTACCACATCGACAAGACCCAGTTTGACGTGCCGTTTGTCTGCGGCGCCCGCGATCTGGGCGAGGCGCTGCGCCGTGTTGCCGAGGGCGCCACGATGATTCGCACCAAGGGCGAGCCGGGCACGGGCGACGTCGTCCAGGCCGTGCGCCACATGCGCAAGATCCAAAAGCAGATCCGCGACGTTGTTGCCCTGCGCGACGACGAGCTCTTTGAGGCAGCCAAGCAGCTGCAGGTTCCGGTCGAGCTGGTGCGCGAGGTCCATGCCACGGGCAAGCTCCCCGTCGTAAACTTTGCCGCCGGCGGAGTCGCGACCCCCGCCGACGCCGCGCTGATGATGCAGCTGGGCGCCGAGGGCGTCTTTGTTGGCTCGGGCATCTTTAAGAGCGGCGACCCCGCCAAGCGCGCCGCCGCCATCGTCAAGGCCGTGGCAAACTTCACCGACGCCAAGCTCATCGCCGAGCTTTCGGAGGACCTGGGCGAGGCCATGGTGGGCATCAACGCCGACGAGATCGAGATCATCATGGAGGAGCGCGGGCGCTAGTCCAGCAGAAAGGATCGCACATGAGCGATTATGCACACCAAACGGTTGCCGTGCTGGCGGTCCAAGGCGCTTTTGCCGAGCATGAGGCAAGGCTATCTGAGCTGGGCGCACGCTGTATTGAGCTGAGGCAGGCGGCTGATTTGAAGCAGAACTTTGACCGTCTGGTACTTCCCGGCGGCGAGTCTACCGTTCAAGGGAAACTGCTTGATGAGTTGGGCATGCTCGAGGAGCTTCGTACCCGTATCGCTGAAGGCATGCCCGTCCTGGGCACCTGCGCCGGCCTGATTCTGCTGGCTCACGACCTTGCCGCTCATGACGATAAGGGCACGCCGCGTTTGGCAACCATGGATGTGCTCGTTGAGCGCAATGCCTATGGCAGACAGCTCGGCAGTTTTCGCACCAAGGGACAGGTAGACGGCATCGACGGTGAAGTGCCGCTGACATTTATCCGCGCGCCCCGCATCGTCGAGGTCCACGGCGACGCCAAGGCCTTGGCAGAGGTCGATGGCCGCATCGTCGCCGCCCGCCAGGGCAACCAGCTCGGCGTAACCTTCCACCCCGAACTCGATGAAGACACCCGCCTCCACGA
This sequence comes from Collinsella sp. OM06-18AC, assembly GCF_003438785.1. Classification (NCBI taxonomy): domain Bacteria; kingdom Bacillati; phylum Actinomycetota; class Coriobacteriia; order Coriobacteriales; family Coriobacteriaceae; genus Collinsella; species Collinsella sp. OM06-18AC. Next base: position 158 of record NZ_QSTX01000013.1, on the reverse strand, counting down.
ACTGTTCCTACAAATGTAGGTAGAACAAAAACGAGAGTGGATAATCTCACCACTTTGAGCTTGAATGCAGACTCAAACCGGGAGATTATCCACTCTCATGCTATGTAGTCGTTGGGTGTTCCTATAGTTTTGTCAACCTTCGATGCTACTCCCGGTAG